>CAYJNF010000595.1:0-2505 GCA_964370915.1 uncultured Chitinophagales bacterium | reverse complement strand
GATGCTGCAGCTGGCAAACGCCCTGCACGATGCTGGCACGCACGATGCGAGTTTCTTCCCGCGGGCGATCGATGCGTACAAGAAGTATCTGAAAGCGAAACCCGGTGATCCGAATGCGCGTGTGGATTTGGGTATCTGTTATTTTGAATTGGGCAAAGTGGATTCGTCACAGTCGGCGCAGCTCTTCTCCATGGCGATCAACGAAATGGAGACGGCGGTGCGTAATACACCATCGCATCAGCCCGGCGCGTTCAACCTTGGGATTGTGTATTTGTATTCCGGCAATCTGGAGGAATCGAACAAGTGGTTGAAGCGGACCGTGGACCTGAACGCTGAATCTGATTTGGGACGACGAGCGAAGGCGATCTTGGAACAACATAAACAAGCAGGATAGAATCATCATTCTCCGGAGTATCACGACAAGTCGTGATCCCTTCGGACGTCAACGAAAGGAGGTAGCATGCCGAGCGGCAAAAAGCGGAAGCGCCACAAGATGGCTACGCACAAGCGCAAGAAACGTCTGCGAAAGATGCGTCACAAGAAGAAGAATCGATAGTTGAAACTGAAGTCCCGCTGCCTCGACGCGGGCCCTGATCGAAACCGAAGGGACGAAGGATCAGCGGGATTCCGTTTTAATCCGGCGCGTATGCCGATTGGTTGCTTTTTGTGGGCTAAGTTTATATCATAAAAATGGATGGAATTTCTATTCAACTTTGGTGGAGTTGAGAGATGGCAGATAACAACGGTGCGACAAAAGGATTTATTTTTGGCCTGCTGGCGGGAAGTGCGATCGGAGCTCTCCTTGCTCTGTTATATGCTCCCAAGAGTGGAAGGGAACTCCGCGCTGACCTGAAAGCGAAGACCGATGAACTCATGGATAATGCCGAAAGCATTATGCAAAATACGCGCGTGCGTGCGCAGGAAGTGGCAAGTGAAGCAAGAAAGCGCTCGGAACAAGTAATCTCCGACGTCAAGACGCAAGCCGATACCCTGCTGCAGGATGCAGATAGAGTGCTGAACACCGCGAAACAGCGTTCGTCATCCATCATCGAAGAAGGCATCAAGGTGAAGGATGCGGTGAAAGCGGGAGTGGATGCGTACAAACAGGAACGCAACAGGACATAAGGCCCGTCGTCGGCTCATCAACAAAGGAACGAGATTTGGAAACTGCCCTGCTGATTGCGCAAATCGTTGCCCTCGTCGCTGTGACAGCTGTGTGCGCATACCTTGTGGTTGTGCTGATTCGCGTGAAGGAGATGCTTACCAACATCGAGCGCGACATTAAAGGGGTGACCGAGCGGACCATGCCGGTCCTTGAGAACATCGATTACGTCTCCTCGCGTCTCAAAAGTATTACGGACAACATTGACGATCAAGTGCTCATGGTTCGCGAATCGATGGGCTCGATCAAAGAGATTGCCGATAATGTGGTCGACCTCGAACGCCAAGTGCAAGCCCGGTTGGAGGGACCAATCCTCGATACTGTAGGCTTCATCGCAGCGATTTTTAAGGGCGTAAAAACGTTCACCGAACGCCTGCGTGCATAACCTCTGTTGTGATAACAGAGGTTTTTTGTTCTTTAGAAGGTTGTGATATGTTGCGAAGAACTCCTCCGGCATCGAAGGCGCCCTTCGAAGCGAACGTCCCTCTCTCATCGATGTTGTACCGACGCTGATTCATACTCATCCTTGCAGCATTCTGGACGAACGACGTTTGGTTCATGCGTTGCGCTTCGCAGGTGAGTCTCGCAATGGTCAGAATGGAAGTACTACCTAACTCTCGATATTTTGAATGGAGGCATCGTAATTTTTATGAAAGAATATACACCCGATCATATTCGTAACGTGGCCCTCATCGGCCACGGAGGAGCGGGGAAGACGTCGCTCGCTGAGGCAATGCTCTTCTCCGCCGGAACGACTACCCGCCTTGGCAAAGTTGAAGAGGGCAACACGCTCTCCGATTATCACCCCGATGAAGTGGAACGACAAATCTCCATCAACACCTCGCTTCTGTTCTGTGAATGGGAAGGATGCAAGATCAATATCCTCGACACGCCGGGATATTCTGATTTTACGGGCGAGGTGAAAAGTGCTTTGCGTGTTGCCGACACGGCATTTGTTCTTGTGAAAGCAGTTGAAGGCATCGAAGTCGGAACGGAAATCGTCGGGAAGTACACCAATGAGTTTCGCACCGGCGTTGTCTTTGTTGTCAACAAGCTGGACCACGAGAACTCCGATTTTGAGAAAGTTGTGCAGCAGTGCCACGACTACGTCAGCCATGAAGTTGAGGTGATTCAATTTCCCCTCAACCAGGGCCTCGCCTTTGATACAGTTATTGATGTCATCAAGATGAAGGCGTTGAAGTATGTGCCCGGAACCAACGGCAAGTACACTGAGTCGGATATCCCCGCGGAGGCAAAAGAGAAAGCCGAGCACTATCGCCGCCAGCTTCTCGACGCCGTTGCAGAGCTTGACGAAAGTTTGATGAACAAGTATTTCGAGTCCG
>CAYJNF010000594.1:0-2515 GCA_964370915.1 uncultured Chitinophagales bacterium | reverse complement strand
CGGTGAAGGAAAGCCGTTGCGCGTGCTGATCGAATCGGACCAACTTCCGTCGATGATTTTCTGGGGTCCGCCCGGCACCGGCAAAACAACGCTTGCCCGCATCGTGGCCCAACATACCCAGGCCGAGTTCTTCCAACTGAATGCCGTTTCCTCGGGCGTGAAAGACGTTCGCGAAGTATTGGAACGCGCCGAGCGTAATCGCAAACGCCTTGACAAGCGCACGATTCTCTTCATCGATGAGATCCACCGGTTCAACAAAGCACAACAGGATGCATTGCTGCACAGCGTCGAAGATGGCCTGATTACGCTCATCGGAGCGACGACGGAGAATCCTTCGTTCGAAGTAATCTCACCGTTACTTTCACGGGCGCGCGTATATGTATTGCATTCACTCACGAATGAACAACTCAACGCCATCATTGATCACGCGCTTCACACGGATGTCGCGTACCGCAGTGAGAACATCGTTGTTGACGACCGTGAGTATTTGATTCTCCTTTCCGGCGGCGATGCGCGGATGATGCTGAATGGACTTGAGACAGCTATACGGCTCACCAAGTCCGATGTAGAAGGCCGACGCCTTGTCACCAGGAAGCAGATTGAAGAAGCATTCCAGCGGAAGTATGTGAAGTATGACAAGGGCGGGGAAGAACATTACAACATCATTTCAGCATTTATCAAAAGCGTACGCGGCAGCGATCCCGATGCGGCTGTCTACTGGCTTGCGCGCATGCTTGAAGGAGGAGAGGATCCCAAATTCATTGCCCGGCGGATGATTGTTCTCGCATCAGAAGATATCGGGAATGCCGACCCGTATGGGCTGACACTCGCGACCTCGTGCTTCACGGCGGTGGATTACATCGGCATGCCGGAGGCGCGCATCGTGCTTGCACAAACAGCAACCTATCTTGCCTCGTGCTCTAAGAGCAACGCCTCCTACAAAGCAATCGAAGACGCGTTTGCCGATGTACGATCACGACCCGATGAAGCCGTTCCTCTTCATCTGCGCAACGCGCCGACGAAATTGATGGAGAATCTCGGCTACGGATCGAACTACAAGTACAGTCACGACTTCGACCAGAACTTCGTTGAGCAGCAGTATTTGCCGGATGGATTCAACAACAAAGTCTACTACCGCCCGACGGCAAACGGCGGAGAGCAGAAAATCCGGGAGAGATTGCTGACCTGGTGGAAGTCAAGAAAACGATGACGTTGAGAAACGGCAAATTGGAATATGCAGTCGTCGTGCTTGCGTTGCTTGTCGCGGGCGTCGGCCCATCCATCGCGCAACAACGTGATTTTCCCCAGCCTGTCCAAATCAAACCAGACACCACGAGACCCGGCGCCGATTCGCTTGCACAAAGCGTGAGCGATACTGTACGCCAGCCGGTCGACACGCTTGCTGCGCGAACAGTCTCCGGCATAGATTCCGTCGTGACGTACTCGGCGAAGGACTCTGTGGTGTATTCGCTTTCCACCAAGACAATGTATTTGTTTGGCGCAGCGGACATTAAGCACAAAGAGCTTGGCTTGAAGGCGGAGGTGGTGGACATCAACTGGAACACTTCTGTGCTGAACGCGCAAGGCGTGCCCGATTCGACCGACACGACAGGGACAGGTTTTCGCGGGCGCCCGGATTTGATCGATGGAGGCGAAACATACCATGGCGCTCGCATTGCGTACAACTTCAAGACAAAGAAAGGAAAGATCGACGTCGGCAAAACGGAAATCGAAAATGGGTACTATCGCGGTGAGGAAATCAAAAAGATGTCTCCCGACGTCCTCTTTGTTGCGGACGGCACGTACACGACGTGCGACGCCCAACATCCGCATTACTATTTTGGCAGCCCGGAGATGAAGATCACACTCAAGCAGAATATCGTTGCCCGACCGATCTATCTGTACATTTCTGATGTTCCCGTGTTTGCGCTGCCGTTCGGCATCTTTCCGACGCAGCGGGGGAGGCGATCCGGGATTATTGCACCGGCCTACGGCGAAAGCAATCGGGGTCGCTATCTTGTCCACCTCGGCTACTATTGGGCGATCAGCGACTACATGGATTGGAGTATCCGCGGTGATGGGTATACGAAAGGAACGTGGGTGCTGTACTCCGATTTCCGCTACGCGCTGCGTTACAATTTCTCGGGCGCTATCAGCGCATCGCTGGGAAAAAGGATCGATGGCGAGCGCGGCGATCCATCCTATCAAAACACGAAGGAGTTCAACTTCCACTGGGGACACAGTCAGGAATTCAATCCGACAACACGGCTCGTCGTGGACTTCACGCTGACGAGCGCGTCATACTATCAAAATACGAGTTACCAATTGAACGATCTGCTGCGCCAGGAAATCTATTCGAATGCGACACTCTCCAAGTCATGGGAAGGAACACCGAATAGCATGACGATCAACGTCAATCGCCGCCAGAACCTGCGCGCCAATCCGGGCGAGCTGGAAATCAGCGACGCGTTGCCCAGCATCAGCTTCAGTCGGGGGCAAAGTTTTCCATTTCGTC
>CAYJNF010000593.1:0-2525 GCA_964370915.1 uncultured Chitinophagales bacterium | reverse complement strand
TTGAGAGGCCGGACAAGTCCATTCGTGTGCTGTTGGTTCAGGGAGGAACGCTGCCCGATGCAACCGGCAGTATTGTCCGGGTGACCGGCGTGTGTCTGGACATAACAGAACAGAAGCGGGCAGAGGAAAAATTCCGCGGACTGTTGGAGTCGGCACCCGACGCCATCGTGATTGTGAACCAGCTCGGCAATATCGTGCTGGTGAACGCGCAAACCGAAAAACTCTTCGGGTATTCGCGGGCAGAGCTTCTCGGAAAGCCTGTTGAGATGCTGCTCCCCGATCGTTTTCGACAGAAGCATCCGCACCATCGCTATGGCTATTTTGCGGGACCCCATACGCGTCCGATGGGAGCCGGATTGGAGCTTTGCGGCATGCGAAAAGACGGAACGGAATTTCCTGTCGAAGTCAGCCTGAGCCCGCTGGAGACGGAAGAAGGTGTGCTGATCTCCAGCGCGATCCGCGACATCAGCGAGCAGAAGAATCTGCAGCAACAATTGTTCGAGACGGAACGCAAGCGCTGGTCGGACCTCCGACAGTATGCAATCGCAGTACAGCGCACGCAGGAAGAAGAACGGCAGCGCATCTCGCGTGAACTGCACGATGATCTCTGTCAGCGTTTGAGCGCAATGAAGCTGAGCCTGGACATGCTGGAGGAAGAGGTCGAACGAAAGAATGGCAAGCCCGCACGCCGCTTCCGCGGATTCGGCAAAGACCTCGAAAAAATCATCGACGAAGTCCGCCGGCTGTCGCATAACCTGCGACCGAGTGCGCTCGACGATTTCGGCCTTGTGATCGCGTTGCGATCGCTCAGCCAGGAGTTTGAGAAGATCCATAAGATCAGAATCAAATTCGAATCCGAGGATACCTCCACAATTCAATTCGATTCTCATGTGGAAACCGCGGTGTTTCGCATTGTGCAGGAATCGCTTTCCAACATCGCGAAGCATTCCGGTGCGACGAGCGTGGTCGTGAGATTGGTGCAGGATAATGGGTGGATCGACCTGACCATCACCGATAACGGCAAGGGCTTCGATCAAGAGAAGGTGCGGAGAGTGCGAGGTTCCATCAGCGGCCTTGGGCTTGTGAGCATGCGCGAGCGATCGGAGCAGCTTGGCGGTACGTTCGCGGTCCGGTCTGCGGCAAACGGCGGCGCCATGGTCGAGGTCCGGATACCGCTGACCGAAGGCCGCCCGTCAGACGAGAACAAACTCATGGTGGTTGCCAAATGAAAAGAACCCGCATACTCATTGCGGACGACCACAGCGTCGTCCGGAGTGGCATTCGCATGGTGCTTCAGAGTTCTCCGGAATTCTCCGTCGTGGCGGAAGCCGAGAACGGTCAGGATGCAGTGGAGCTTGCCGCGAAACACAAACCCGATGTTGTGGTCATGGATATTTCCATGCCGGTGATGAATGGGATTGAGGCAACAGGACTGATGAAACAGCATGATCCCGAACTCAAGGTCATTATTCTCACTGTGCACGCCGACGAGGAATATGTGTTCCAGATTCTCCGGGCAGGGGCAAGCGGATACGTTCTGAAAAGTGCCGGCAAGAAAGAGATTTTTGCCGCCATTCGCTCGGCTATTGCCGGAGATCGATTCTTCAGCCCGGGAATATCCAATCTGATTATCGAAGGCTTTATCAACCGCGCACGCGACCAGGCACCGACCGAGGCAACAGTCGGCAAAGCCTCCTCCAAGCAACAGTTGACAAACCGCGAGATCGAAGTTCTCACCTACATTGCTCAAGGACTCACGAACAGGAAAATCGCCGACACGCTTTTCTTGAGTGTGCGAACGGTGAACACCCATCGAACCAACCTGATGCAGAAGCTCGGCATCCATGACACGGCCAGTTTGGTACGGTATGCAATCGAAGCCGGGCTTGTCAAGCTGAGCGCCTGACAATTCTGAAAAACGCCGGATTCAAAACACGCTTGCATGCTTGCCCGGGAACGGTCTGCACTTGGTTCCCATCTACAGTACTCACACTACGGTTTTCTCTCTACCCACATATATCCGCAAAATTACAAGGTTCCCTTGATTGTCATTTGATCGTGTGGTGACTATCATACGGGGTAGTCAATCGCGGTCAAATCTATAATACCCAGTCGGGACTGGGGGAGAGGCTGCACATGCGAGAGTTCATACAGTACATCGCCCAACATCTTGTCGATAACCCCGACAAGGTGGTGCTCGACCAAGAGGAGAAGGACGGAAAGGTCACCTTCCGACTTCAGGTCGGGCAGCCGGATATTGGCAAAGTGATTGGTCGCAATGGCCGTACAGCACAGGCAATGCGAACGATGCTCACGGCAGTTGCAGCCAAGAAAGGCAAGCGGGCAGTACTGGAGATCGTAGACTAGAGATTGTGTCGGGCAGTCGGGTCGACGGGCGCATCGGGAGCGCAGGACCAGTGCTGATGTTATGAGCAGTTGGGTGAGGGCCCCGCGTAGAACTTCCCAGGGTGCGCCCGTCGGGTTTTGTTTCCGGACGTGTTCATGAGGAAGTAAAAGGAGTACGC
>CAYJNF010000592.1:0-2526 GCA_964370915.1 uncultured Chitinophagales bacterium | reverse complement strand
GGGCTTTCCCCACGTTGACCACGGTTGTGCCGTATGAGATTTGTGACGAAGAAAATTGATTCACCGAATTGAACTGCAGATCGCGAAACTTCATTTCGGCGTTGAGCGAAAACGCCTCCGTGAACCGATAACTCAACCCGCTGAGCACATGAATCCCAAACCCGTGTCCCTGATCGGTGGACGGCGCTTCAACGTTTGCCACGCGATAGATGCGGCGACCGAGGTAGACTCCTGCTCCTCCACCCATGTAGACGCCAAATGTTTCACCGGAAATCGGAATGAGGAAATAGCCGGTCAGCTCAACCGGGATGACGCGGTATCCATCGTCAATCGGATTTTGCTCACCCGCAATGCGGATTGAGCGGTGCTCGGTTGCGCTGAGATAGTGTGCGGAGATGCGAATCGCGAGATTACTTTCGGGGATGCGATAGCGTAACTCAACGCCGTAACCGAGAATATCCTTGATGGGAAAATACTGGGCACGCTCTGCTTCGTCCGTCGATGTGGGTTTGGGAAAGAGTTGGGAGCCTGTTGTCAGGCTCCCCTTGAAGGCCAGAGAGAAATGCTTTTCTCCTGCGTTCAGCGCTTGCGCACTGCAGAAGGTCAACGCTACGATGAGAATACCTGCCTTTGTCCCGACGTATCGAGCAGACTGCCCGGCCGTTCTCATGTCCGCCTCACATGTTGTTATCGATAGAAGAGATCGCGATTGTCTTCGATATCAGCAGCTTCTTTCATCTTCGTCAGCCACTCGCCGATGTAGCGGTTCCGTTTCTCCTGCAGCATCTGGCTGCGCAATGTTTCGCGCTGGGCGGCGTAGGCCGCAGAATCAAACGAACCTTTTGTGACAAGCTGAACGAGATACACGCCACGCGTGCTTCCGATTGGCCGGGAGACTTGTCCGGCATTCAACGCTTCCACAGCGCCGAGGAAGTGCAAATCGCGGCCAACACCCGGCACGCCTCCGCTCATCACAAAATCCCCCGTCCTCTGTACTTGTAAACGGGCATCGATGGCGGAGAGTTTCGTGAGACTGTCGCCTGCTGAAAGTTTAGCTCGCATCTGCGACGCCAGCTCTTTGGTCTTCTCAATCTTCTTCTTGCGGAGCGCCTGAGGTTTGAGTGCCTCCTTCAATTCGTCAAATGGCCTTACGCCGGCATCCTTCGCTTCCACAACCGTAAAGACAGCCCAGCCATTGGGAATAGAATAGGGTTCACTCACGGAACCGACCTTGTTCTTGAATGCCCACTTCGTTGCCGACTCGTTCACGCCAAGTCCGGGAATAACGCCACCCTTTTCCTGCACTTCAGCTTCACGAGGCTCTACGCCGATGGACTTTGCCTCTTTTGTAAACTCCGATTCGCGTGCAATGACCGAGAAGTCTTTTGCACGCTCGGCCACGTCGGTCCGGGTTTGCGGACTTGCCGTTATCCTGGAAACGATGCGGGAAACCTTCAACTCCCGTGCATCACGCCCGTCCACTTTAATAATGTGAATCCCAAACGGTGTGCGTACCGGCCCGACCACTTCGCCGACTTTGGCTTTAAAGCATGCTTCCTCGAATTCCTTCACCATCCTGCCTTTGCCGAACCACCCGAGTTCCCCCCCTTTTTGCGCGTTGCTAGGGTCTTTCGAGTACTTCGACGCAAGCTCCGCGAAGTTCTTCCCCGATTTGGCAAGCCTGGCAACTTCGGCTGCCGTGGCTTTTGCCTGCACCGAATCCGCTGTGGCGGGAACCTGGATGAGAATGTGGCTGGCTTTGACAAACTCCGTTGTGCCCTTTCGCTCTTCCATCACCTTCATCAGATGATAGCCATCGGGCTGCGAAATGGGTCCAACGACATCTCCGACTTTTGCGGAGAACACTGCCGTCTCAATATCGGGACTTAGCTCGCCGTGCTTGAACCACGACCCGCTATCAGGTTTCTCTGAACGCGACAGGGTAAGCGTAATGAAGTCGGCTCCGCCAATCGCGCTTTTGTAGTCTTGTTCGATGGACGATTTGGCTTCAGCCGAATCGGCGCTGGAGGGGAATTCGTTGAACGCGACGTACTTGAGTTTGCGCGACGCTTCGAATTTGTACTGATCGAGATTTTCCTGATAGAATTCCTTGATGTCGTCGTCCGTCACCGCTACTTCCTCATCCTTGACGAACGTGTTCGGATCGAAGAATGCAAACAGCGCGTTATACTTCACGTTCTGATCGCTGAACCGATGGTTGATCTCGCTTTCGCTCACGTGCACCGATGCGGTAATTACACTCTGCAACTTCTCGCTCAACCGAGTCTGCCTCATACTATTTTCGAGATTCGCGACCCAGGCTGCTGAAGTCATCCCCAAGTTCATTCCCCGATTGACCTGCTCTTGCATGAATTGAACAGGACCTGCGAGGAATTGTGAATAGACATTCCTATTGAATGAGCCTGTGGAATCAGCAAACATCCTCTGGATCTGTTGGGGAGGATAATCGCCACCGAACCAATCCTCCAGCTCTCCGTCTGTCACTTGGAGTTCCAGCTACTTCAT
>CAYJNF010000591.1:0-2537 GCA_964370915.1 uncultured Chitinophagales bacterium | reverse complement strand
CAGCAATACTAACCACGTTAGCTCCGGATATGTTTTTGCTTTGTGTCTGATCTCCGTCGGCCAATCGAATCTGAAAAATCAGCGGCGCTGTGTGGAAGCCAATACCTCGCCGGTCGTTGTTTCAAGAGTGTACGCGGTTCCCCAGAAATTGAAACGAATCACGAAACGCGAACCGTCCGCAACGCTGATTTCCTGGCTTCTCCTGGTTCTCTTTTCGACAAGACTCGCTATTTCAGCCGATGAACTGCTTTCGCGGACGATCAACCGCGTCTTGAGGAAACCTGTCTGCTCAAAGACCCAGGAATTGTCGGCTGAGTTCGCGTTTGCCGTCCGGCCAAATGCACTTGCGAATTTGAGTTCCGCGACGACAGTCTCTCCTGAACGAAGCTCATAGGCCCGTTCAAAAAGAGCAGGCCGGATCCACCGGAGTTCACGGCCTGCCATTGATGTCAATGTTGTCACAATGCAATTCCCTTATTACCCCGAGTTGGTTTGATTGCCTTTGGGCGCGTTATCTGTTTCGATCAGTCTGCCCGCCTTTTTCAAAGCGGTGCGAAGAAGAAATTCCATTTGCGCATTCACGCTGCGCAAGTCGTCCGCCGCCCATTTCTCCAGCGCGTTGTACAGGTCGCCGTCAAGCCGCAGAAGGAATTTCTTCTTCTCGCTCATTGATACAATGTGCCCGTATTGATAATCGGCTGAACATCATTATCCGATACAAGCGCGACCATGAGGTTGTTCACCATCGTTGCCTTCTTCTCTTCGTCAAGCTGCACAATCTTCTGCTCGCTCAACATTCGCAGTGCATCGTCGACCATGCCGACTGCACCTTCGACGATTTTCCGGCGTGCAGCAATGATCGCCTGGGCCTGCTGCCGGCGCAACATCGCCTGCGCAATCTCCGGCGCGTACGCAAGATGGCTTATCCTCGACTCGATAACTTCCACACCGGCGACAGCAAGACGTGTTTCAAGCTCTTGCTTGAGATGATCAACAATTTGAATGGGATTTCCGCGCAGCGACAGCATTGCCTCATCCTGGGCATCATACGGATACTGCGACGACAGTCCCCGCAACGCCGTTTCGCTTTGTATCGCAACGAAGTCTTCGAAGTTCTGCACATCGAACATCGCTCGCGCAGAATCGACGACTCGCCAGACAACTACTGCAGCAATCTCAATCGGATTGCCGTGAAAATCATTCACTTTGATTTTCTCGCTATTGAAGTTCCGGATTCGAAGCGAGATGTGTCGTTTGACTGCAAGTGGGTCGGCCCACCAGAAGCCGTCTTTCCGAATCGAGCCAATATACTTTCCAAACAGCACGAGTACGCGGGCTTCATTCGGCTGAACGACGAGGAATCCGAAGAAACTGAAAACAGTCAAGAGCAGAAGCGGAATCTCCACCCACAGCAACATGGGTTCGTCGTTCAAAGCTATCCACCTGAGGAGCAGCACGTCGATAACAATGAGCAACAGTATCGTAAGGGCTGCGACGTATCCGCTTGTGCGCCGAGCTTCGTGTTCTGTAATCTGGTCCATTTTGTAGACTCCAATTGTTGGTTGTGATAGCGTGATGATATCATATTGATTTCACAATGTCAAGGATCCTGGAGGAAAAATTTGTATGGCGGCACAAAGTATTTGATATCAATTGGTTAGATGGACAGTCGGAACGATGACAATTCGGATTCTAAGGTTAGACGGATGCCTGTGCGACTTGTTCTTGATGGAAGAATCTATCGCGCACGCGCTTCAGATCGGTCGGCGAGTCGATGTCGACAAGAATCTCCTCCTGCTCCACAGGAACCACCTTGTAACCAATTCGACGAATGACATTTCTGAGATTTGAATTGTGCGGTTCGCGAAGAATCTCATGAAGTGCCGATGAACTCAGTAGAACAGGATGTCCTTTTCTTTCCCTGAACGACGGAATGAGGACATCACCCTCATACGAAAGAAGTCGCGTGTACACGATTTCCGGCACGAGTGGAATATCGGCGGGAAGCACAAAGACCCTGCCTGACTTTTCATGCGCTGCGCCGAGCTGAACAGAGCTGAACATCCCGTTGCGCCAATTCGCGTTCTCAATCACCTCAACATTCGCATAGCTGCCCAGCAATTCCCGCACGCGGTCAACGTTGAATCCGCCGACGACAACAATTCTCGAACAAACGCTGCTCATGCCTTCGATGCTTCGTTCGATCAGCGTCTTGTTGCCGAGCGGGAGTTCCATCTTGAAACATCCCGCTCGCGAAGATGCGCCCGCAGCAAGTATGATTCCTCCAATCATGCTTCTCCTTGAATTCTGAGGGAGCGCCCCCCCCGACTTCGTCGGGGCTCAGCACACGCTCCGCGACCGAAGAATCTCTGCGCTTGAATTCAGCAGGCAGTCAACTTCTTTCGATTCGTCGCTGTCATGATCCCACAAATAGTCCGCAATGAAATGACATTGCTCAAACACCACAGTAGCGAGATCCTTCGCTACGCTCAGGATTTAGTCACATCGTCAGCGCCATAATCGCCTTTGCCGTATGC
>CAYJNF010000590.1:0-2537 GCA_964370915.1 uncultured Chitinophagales bacterium | reverse complement strand
GTTTGCAGCCGCTCCCGAAATTCGCTCAAAACTGAAAAATCAAAACCCGCATCCTCCAAAGGCAAACCCAGGAGATACTTGAGATCAATGCGACTCCGCACGGCATCGGCGGCTTCACGATCCGTGAGACCCTCGGCAAATTGCACGATGGTTACCAAGGCCAACCGTCCGGGCGATTCGGCGGGTTGACCCGTGGTGGAGAAGAGGATGGCAAAGTCGCTGTCACGATAAATCACGCCGAGTTCATCCCGTAGGGTGATGAGCCAGTTCCCTTTGGGAAAAGCGGCGCGCGCGACACGCAGGGTTTCAGCGGGAATCACAAATTCATCCTCGGGGCGTAACGACATGCTATCCTCCTATTAGAGCGCGTTGTAGGTTACCTCATTTTACTCGGATTTGGAATTTTACGTAAGGTTCGCCAACAGGGTGCTCCCTCTGATGACGGTGGATAATTCGCCGCCCCTCAAATATCCCCAGCCTGACGATCCAAATCGCGCTTGACAAAAAATCACATGCGTTTATCCTTGTTCCCTCTTGATCAACCCATTTTTCACGGAGCAAGTCAGACGCATGATCCTCTTTCCCCCGGAATATTTCTGGCCGCGTCTCGCGGCCCTGCTCGCCCTTGTCCTTTTCAGTTACGGTTGGTTCTGCCTCCAGCAAACTCTCGAGGTCCCACCCAAGACCCGCCCGAAACGGCTCCCCCGTCCGCTCAAGCCCAGCACGCCCAACGATTGTCCCGAGTGTGTCGGTCCCGTCCTCCCAGATGCCTCTCCCACCGACCCTCCCGTCCGCCCTTGGCGAGATGTCAAAAGCAAACGCGGTCGTCCCAAATCGGTCGATACCGAAGGCTATGCCTGCCATTATTGGAAATGCAAATATCGCGGCATTACCGATTCGAGCGTGCATGCCCTGGTCGGCTATGGCCATCATGGCGCCAATCTCGATATCCAAGATTTCTATTGTGAAGCCTGTGAGCACAAGTTCAGCGCGCGACGGCATACTGCCCTTTATCGCCTCAAATCCGCCGCGGCGCGGGTGGCGCTCGCCCTCGCCAGCGTTGCTGAAGGGCTATCGATCGACGCGACCGTGCGCGTGCTGGGGATTTCGGAAGGCACCCTCTCGACCTGGCTCACCCGCGCCGGCATGCACTGCGAACGCCTCCATCGGCAAAAGTTCAAAGGGTTGCACCTAGTGCACATCCAACTGGATGAGCTCTACACGACCCTGCGTAACAAAGGTCAAGCGGTCTGGTTGTGGCTCGCACTGGATGCCCAAACCAAGATCATCGCGGCGGTCCAACTCGGCCCGCGCACCCAGCCCACGGCGCACGCGCTGATCCACGCCCTCGTGCAAGTCCTGGCCCCGGGATGCATTCCCCTCTTCACCAGTGACGGGCTCAATTTGTATTTCTATGGTCTGACCGCTCACTTTGGCGCCTGGGTCGAAACCCTGGGCGCCAAGAAACGGGAATGGCAGGTGGCAGCGACGCTGGTCTATGGTCAATTGATCAAGTCGTATCGGCGGCGGAAGTTGGCCCGCGTCGAGCGCGTGATACGCTGGGGAAGCGCGGAGACGTTGAAGGCTCGCCTGCAGCAAGCGGGGTGGAGCGGCCTCGTGCAGACCGCTTTCGTAGAGCGGGTGAATCTGACCGTGCGGCGGGGACTGGCGATGTTTGCGCGGCGAAGTTGGGCGACCACGCAAACGCTGAGCCAACTCAAAGACGGATTCGCCTGGTGGCGGGGATATTATCACTTTGTGAAGCCGCACGCAGGGTTGCGCGTTAAGCTGGCGGTGCCGCGGGAGCGGGGTGGCAAGCGACTTCCCCAAAGCTATCGCAAACGCACCCCCGCGATGGCAGCTGGGGTGTCCGATCATCGCTGGACGGTGGTGGAGCTGTTGAGCTGCCCCGTGCTGGCTTGATCGATCGCACCTGGAGAAAATCGAGCGGGATAAAAAATGACTTTGGGTGCGGCGCCTGAAACGGGCCGCGCACGAAGTCGGAGAAACCTTGCCGAAAAGTGGCGAAACTGACCTGGTTTGGCCTTATCAAAGCGGGTTGTGGAATTATCCACCGTATCCAAAGGCAGCACCCGCTCACCTGGGATTTGACCTGACAGACCCGGAGAACTAATTGGTAGTCCTCCTCGCCGCCTCTGGGTACGTGCCATTACGCTAGAACGGGGTAACTCAACAGCTCTACCACCGTCCAGCAATGCTCCGTCACCCCAGCCGCCATGGCCGGCGTTCGCGCGCGATAGCGTTGCGGGATGCGCTTGCCGCCTCGTTCGCGTGGTGCCGTAAGTTCAAGGCGTAACGCTTCGTGCGGCTTCACAAAATGGTAATACGCGCGCCACCAGGCAAATCCGTCTTGCAATTGAGCCGTCGTTTGCGGAGTAGACCAACTCCGCCGTGCCAACATGGCTAACCCTCGGCGCACGGTTAAGTTCACCCGTTCGACGAACGCGGTCTGCAAAACGCCACTCCAACCCAGGTTCTGCAATTTCATTTTCAAGGTGTCCAGGGAACCCCAGCGC
>CAYJNF010000589.1:0-2539 GCA_964370915.1 uncultured Chitinophagales bacterium | reverse complement strand
AGATAACTGAACGCACCATGAAGTACACCGGGAGAACCTTTCGAAAGCGTTGCTGCATGATGCTCCGTGTCGACGCCCAGTCCGGCAGCTTCGACTCCTATCATCTTCACATCAGAGTCGATGAAGGGATAAAACAAACCGATGGCATTGCTTCCTCCGCCAACACACGCGAGAAGAATTTGCGGAAGCCGTCCTTCCTTTTCCATGAGTTGCCGGTGCACTTCTTCGCCGATGATCGATTGAAAATCGCGCACGATCATCGGATACGGATGAGGCCCCACAACTGAGCCGATGATGTAGAACGTGTCGTCGACATTCGCCACCCAATCACGGATCGCCTCGCTTGTGGCGTCCTTGAGTGTTCGACTTCCTGACTTCACGGTGCGCACCTCGGCGCTCAACATCCTCATGCGTTGAACGTTCAGCTTCTGTCGCAAAATGTCTTCCTCGCCCATGTAGACCACGCACGGCAGTCCCATTTTCGCTGCAACGGTCGCCGTCGCAACGCCATGCTGACCGGCGCCTGTTTCGGCAATAATGCGTTTCTTTCCCGCTCGCTTTGCGAGAAGAATTTGACCAATGGTGTTATTGATTTTGTGCGCGCCGGTATGACAGAGATCTTCGCGCTTCAGATAGATCTTGCCGCGACCGTAGCGATCGGTAAGACGTTCGGCAAATGTGAGTGGCGTGGGACGACCGCAGTACTCGTGTAGAAGTGAAAGATACTCAGACTTGAATGCCGGATCGTTTTTCGCGTTGTCGTACAAGCGGGTGAGTTCAAGCAACGCCGGCATCAGCGTTTCGGGAACGAAGCGTCCTCCGAATTGACCAAAGTAGCCGTGGTCGTCGGGAAAGCGATATTTCATCAGGCGACCTCAACGCCGACCGTGCGATCAACGGCAGCGGCAACTGCACGCACACGATCCATTAGCTCGCGAAAACGATCAGGACGCAACGACTGCGCTCCGTCGGAAAGCGCGGCTTCAGGGTTGGGATGCACTTCAATCATGACGCCGTCGGCGCCCGCCGCAACACCCGCGAGAGCCATCGCCGCAACGCCATCCCACATGCCGATGCCATGGCTCGGATCAACGATGATGGGAAGATGTGACAGTTTTTTTATGACGGGAATCGCATTAAGGTCGAGTGTATTTCTCGTGTAGGGTTCGAATGTCCGAATGCCGCGTTCACACAGAATGACATTGAGGTTTCCACGCGCGAGAATATACTCGGCCGACATGAGCAATTCTTCAATCGTTGCAGAAATTCCACGCTTCAGCATCACCGGGGTTCTCAAATCGCCCACTGCTTCAAGCAGCGAAAAGTTCTGCATGTTGCGCGCACCGATCTGAATCACATCAGCAACTTCCGCAACGGCAGGAAGGGTCAGGACATCTTTCGCCTCAGTAATTATCTTGAGGCCAGTTTTCAGCTTTGCTTCGCGAAGGAGGACAAGGCCTTCTTCCTTCATTCCTTGGAAGGCATAGGGCGACGTCCGCGGCTTGAATGCGCCACCGCGCAAGAACCTTGCTCCTGCTTCTTTGACTGCCTCTGCTGTCGCAATGAGCTGGTCCCAATTCTCCACCGAGCACGGACCCGCAATAATCGCGAGTTCCTGTCCGCCGACAATCTCACCATCCACATCAATCTCGGAGTTCTCCGGCTTGGCGGCTCGCCCGACAAGCTTGTACGGCTTCGTCACCGGTACTGCTTCTTCAACCCCGTGCATGATCGAGAATAACTCAGGATTGATCTTTCCTTTGTTGCCGGTAATACCGATGGCAACCCGCGAGGCGCCGGGTATTTCGTGTGCAATAAATCCCAGCGCTGCGACTTTGTCTTTGACTCGCTGAATGTCCTCGCGAGTGGCCTCGCCGGTCATGAGTACTAACATACAAACTCCTGCGTAGTGCGTAACGCTGTAAACAACTCTCGTAGCTTTGTCTTGTCTTTCTTGCCCGGGTACGATTCGACACCACTGTTCACGTCAACAGCATAAGGCTGAACGGTTTGAACAGCTTCCACAATCGTCTCCGGTTTCAACCCGCCGCTGAGAATGACATTCCCGAATTTCTTTGCTTCGATGGCAGTCTCCCAGTTGAACATCTTGCCGGTACCTCCTCTCAACCCATCCACAAACGTGTCGAGAAGAATTGTTTCGTTGACGTATGGCCGCAGTGCTGTGAGGTCAAAATGTTCGTCAACACGAAACGCTTTGTATGCCGGAAGCGGATATCCCCGGAGATCGTCCGGTGTTTCCTCCCCGTGAAATTGAATTGCGTGGATACCGGCCACCTCGATGATGCGCTGAACCTTTTGCCGTGAACTATTCACGAACACGCCAACTGCAGTAACAAATGGCGGCAGCGATTTGATAATACTTCTTGCCTCCGAAGGTGCGATGTATCGTGGACTTGATTCGACAAAGATGAATCCCAGTGCATGCGTCCCTAACTCAATGGCGAGGGCTGCATCCTCTTGATTCGTTATGCCACAGATCTTCACTTTCATACGAGAAGCTGCCTGGTTTGACGAAGCA
>CAYJNF010000588.1:0-2541 GCA_964370915.1 uncultured Chitinophagales bacterium | reverse complement strand
AATCATACAACAATACGATTGATGTCATTGCCGACGCACAGGATTTCCTGAAGCGGCAACTCAAGGGGAAGAAAGTCTTCGGTGGAGCGAAGAGATCTTCTCTGCCGTCGGCGGCCCGAAAGGAGTTCGCACAAGAATTTCTTCCCGTCGTGCGGGGCGCCGTTAGCAGATACAAGCGCGCCGTGTTGACGTTTGATGACGCGCCTGATGTTCTCGAATTTGTCAACAGCAATGATCTTAAATCGCTCGCAGGCAAAGGCGCTGCCTGTCCCGATCATCTGGTGAGTACGAAGCTTTTTCCGATGGTGGTTGATGGTATCAAACTGGACGATCCGGCAAAGTCCTGGGTTGCGTTCAAGAAGTCGCTTGATGAATATGTGAAGCGTTACGAAGCGTACTTCAATGCAAATAAGAACGCCGGGGATAAGATCTATGATCCATTCCCTCGCGTCATTCTCATCCCCGGAATTGGGATGATCTCCACGGGAAAAGACAAATCCTCTGCGAACATTGCACGCGACATTTATCACCGGACCATTGCGGTAATCAAAGGTGCGTCCACCGTGAGTACGTACGTGTCGATGACTCCGGCGGAAGCCTACAGCGTCGAGTACTGGCCGTTGGAAATCTACAAGCTTTCGCTGGCGCCTCCGGAGAAATCGCTTTCGCGACGTGTCGCGTTCGTCACTGGCGGAGCAAGCGGCATTGGCAGGGAGATCGCACGCCGTTTTGCAGCCGAGGGCGCCCATGTTGTGGTGGCGGATATTAATGGCGAAGGTGCCAAGGCCGTAGCATCGGAGTTAGTGAAAGCATACGGCAGCAACCGCGCAATGTCGAGTACGATAGATGTGACAAAAGAAACGGATATCCAGCGTGCCTTTGCCGAGACCGTTGCAACATTCGGTGGGGTTGACATTGTAGTTTCCAATGCCGGGATCTCATCGGCGAATCCGATTGAGCATACCTCGGTGGATCAGTGGCAACGGCAGATGGATATTTTGGGTAAAGGATATTTTCTCGTCGCGCGTGAAGCGTTTCGGGTGATGAAGAAACAGGGTATTGGCGGGTCCATCATCTTCATTGCGTCAAAGAACGCGCTCGCAAGCGGGAAGAACGCCGCGGCATACAGTTCTGCGAAGGCGGCCGAGCTGCATCTTGCCCGCTGTCTTGCTGACGAGGGCGGTGCGTCAAAGATTCGCGTCAACACCGTGTGTCCCGATGCGGTGCTGCAAGGTTCTTCGATCTGGAGCGGCAACTGGCGGAAGGAACGCGCGCAGGCATACGGCATTCGCCCGGACCAGCTCGAAGAATTCTACCGCAAACGCACGCTTCTCGGTGAAAGCATACTGCCCGAGGACATCGCCGAAGCGGCGCTGTTTTTCGCTTCAGACAAGTCACTGAAAACCACGGGCGGTGTTCTCACCGTCGATGGTGGGGTGGCAGCAGCATTTGTTCGATAATTGCACGCGGTCATGATGAGTAAGTGATGCTATACAAGACGGAATGTAAAACAGCGTCTTCTCAACTCAACGGACCTCATCCCGCGACCCCTTCTCCTGAGAAGAGAAGGGGAGGTTTAAGCGCAGATTTTCCCGCTTCCCAGGATTCCGCATACGAACGGGATTCAGAGAGCGAACATTAAGTCCCTCTCCCCTCGGGAGAGGGATTTAGGGTGAGGGTACCAACGAACAAGGAGCAATATCATCATTGCGTAACGTTAGTGAGTAAATGAGCTTGCTTGGCATTGATATTGGGACAACGGGTTGCAAAGTTGTTGCATTCAACCATGAAGGGAAGCAACTCTGCTCCGCATCGGCAGAATATCCGCTTCTGTTTCCACAAGCTGGTTGGATCGAGCTGGACCCCGAATTGGTATGGCGTAACATCGCGCGCTGCATTCGGGAAGTTGCTGCCAAGACCAGACGCGATCCTGTGTCCGCGCTTGCTGTGTCATCGCAAGGTGAAGCTTTCATTCCTGTCGATGCAGGGGGAGCTGCGCTCTACAATAGTATCGTAACGTTTGATTCGAGAGCGGCGGCGAATCTGGATTTGTGGCGGACAAATGTCGGAGCGCTAAAGATCTTCAGGACGACAGGAATTCCCCTGAGTGCGATGGCAACATTGCTCAAGATTCAATGGCTGATGGAGAACAAGCCGGCGATCGCGCGCAAAACAAAAAAGTATCTTTGTTTTCAGGACTACTTTGCAATGAAGATTGGCTTGCAGCCGTCGATTGATTTTTCTCTTGCAGCGCGCACGATGGCGTTCGATATCAACACGTATTCGTGGTCGGACTTGATATTGAAGAAAGCGCGCATTGAAGAGAATCAGTTGGCAACGCCAGTTCCTTCCGGTACTGTCATCGGCGCCATCTCTTCGTCTGCTGCCCGCACGTTGGGTTTGCCAAAAGGAACACTCGTGGTAGCAGGCGGACATGACCAGCCGTGTGGTGCGTTCGGTGCCGGTGTTGTGCATTCCGACGAGGCAATGTACGCTACCGGAACAGTAGAATGTATTGTGCCTGTCTTTTCGAAACCGCAC
>CAYJNF010000587.1:0-2544 GCA_964370915.1 uncultured Chitinophagales bacterium | reverse complement strand
GTGAGAGCACTATGTTTGAATGATGATGTGACTGATAAAAAGGTAGCGTATTATCACATGCAAATCAACCTGCAAAACTGCGCAACTCCCCGGCACGACTGGGATTATGCGGCACCTCGCAATAGCGATTCAATCTCTTCCACGTCTTTGTCTCTGCGGTGATAGCCCATCTTCGCTATCATTTCCTTCGCGGTTTTCAAATGTTCCCGCGCCACTCCCTCTCCCTCCCAGGGAGAGGGCCGGGGTGAGCGTCGACACGCCAATGCCAGCCGCGCGTATTCCAAATGGCAATCCGCCACATACAACCCCATCCCCCCGCGTGACGCGACGCCGAACGCCTCATCCAAATCGCGCTGACATTTCTCCACCGCCCCCGTCACCCGATAATACTCCGCACGCGCCAGCAAGCCGCGTGGCAATTCATGTTGGTTTCCTGATTCTCGCAAGCCATCCACCGCACGGTTGAGGTATAGCAATATGTCATTGCGAGCCGAAGGCGAAGCAATCCCCTCATCAATGGGAGATTGCTTCGTCGCTAGCGCTCCTCGCAATGACATACCTAACTTTGCGCGCCCGAGCGAGAGATTATCAAGCGCAATGTCAAGCAACCAATGATTTCGTTCTGCAATTTTAATTGCTTGTTCTGCGCGCCGCGCCACTTCTTGCACTTTTCCCTGACTCATAAGAAGGTCGCAGTAGAGAAAGCCTTGCAGGGAGTATAGAAGCGGGAAATCTGGCTGTCTTTTCTTTTGCAACTCCTCTGCCTCGTGGAACGCGGCTTCTGCTTCCGCTAGTTGACCTGCTTGGTGCAGTGCATCGGCCAGCGTTGTACGGTTCGGCATTTGAACTTCCCAATCGCCACTCTGGTCTGCCAACTCGACGCTCTGCCGCGCAAAGGTCAGCGCCTGCCCCACATCGCCGAGGGTCAGGTAGAGTTCGCTGAGGTTGCTGGCACTGATAGCCGCGTTTTTCCAATTCTTCTCAACAATACGAGCATCCAAACCTGCCTGCATCGGCTGTGCCGCCTCTGCCAGCCGTCCCAGCGCGCGCAGACGAAAGCCCGCCGCATTCAAAATAAAACCTTTGATATCTTCACTCAATTCATCAACGGGTTTGTTCCATGATGTGTCAGTGAAAAACCCAGAGAGCGCGGCAAGGTCAGAACCAACAGCGCCAAGTTGACTCATACAGAAATTTGTGTCGCCGTCCCGTTGAATTCGTTTGTAATAATCCCAGAACGCCTCTTGATATTTCCCCGCCTGACATCCATGCCCAACCGCCGCGAAGAGCGGCATCATTTCTTCAAACGTATCGGGCAATTCCTTCGCAATCGTCTTGTAATATTCGTACAAGCGATTATTGCCCTCGCACCACGCGTCCTGGTTTTCCCTTTTTAGTTGTTCCCCAAAGTGTTCGCTCACCAGCGGATGCGCGTCCAGCGTGTCGGGACGGTGTTTGCTTTCGGGCGCAATCAATTTCACGCGGCGCAGGCGATTGATGACTTGCATCCAATCGGCTTCGGAAATGTTCGCGAGGTGTTCGGTCAGGTCCGGAATCGGCGGCGCGGCGCGCACGGCGGCCAGAGCGTCCTTTGCGGCGGGACTGTTGAACAAGCCCATCACGCGCAACAAGTCGGTCTCGCGTCCTGCGCCGAAGCGCGTCTCGAAAGCCGCCATTACGCGGCGCGGATGTTTCCCTTTTTCGGGCGGCACGTCCAAATCGGGAATCTCCGCCGCGTGCGAAATGGCATGTCCCTTAATTTCATGCAGGTACGCCGCCAGCAAGTTCAACGCCAGCGCGTGGGGGCCAAAGCCGCGCGCCGCCTCTTCCAGTTCGGCGTCGCTTCCCTGCACGCCGCCCACGCGCAACAGCGCGCGTCCCGCTTCGGGGGAGATTTGCTCGAGGTCTTTTTGACCCGCCGTCGCCGCGAAAGAGTCGAGGTCGGTCACACATTCGCGCGTCGTGATGACGCACAGTCCCGCGTTCTCGCGCGCCAACTCGGTAATCAACGTCGCCAGCGCGGGGTCTTTCACTTTGCCGCGCTCGAAATCGGACGATGATTGAAGCGGCTCCATTCCATCCAGCACGAGCAGGGTGCGTTCGCGCCGCACCAACTCCGCCAGCCGCCCGCCCTTGTCCCACGGCGAACCTTGCGCGGGGTCTGCGTCGCCGAACCATTTGAGCGCCTCGGCGATGAACAAGTCCGCCGAGGTGACGCGCTCGCTCGTCCCCTGCGAATAGAACGACCATGCGAACACGCGCCGCGCCCCGCGATAATTATCCCAGCGCATCTTTTCAAGCCATTTGTTGATGAGTGTGGTTTTGCCTACGCCGCCATAGGCGACAAAACAAAGCACATTGGCGTTAGGAGATTCCCAAGCCTGGTCGAGCAGGTTCAATTCCGTCTGCCTGCCGAATAACTCGAATGGAGATTGCGGCAAACGTTTGATGTCAATTTTCTTTTGATCCAGCGGCGGATATTTGGATGGCGCTGGCGCGAGCACGGAAAAATATTTTTTGATTTGGGAGATCATGCGTTCAAAT
>CAYJNF010000586.1:0-2561 GCA_964370915.1 uncultured Chitinophagales bacterium | reverse complement strand
ATTCTACGTCGAACACCTCGACAATGAATTCAAAAGGGATAAGCGCCTCTCCCATTACTTCGCACAAGGGCATGCTTCTGGCGAGTACTTTCAAGCAATGCTGTCGCTCAGAAAAAAGAAAGCGATGAGGGAACAACGACTGCGAGAGCTGAGCGGAAGTATTATGGCAGTCGCATTGAAGCGGGATGAAGTGATTCAGCCGAGCGAAGTGGTCAACACGCTCAACGGCGACGATCGGACCATTCCAATTCCTGTGTGCGTGATGGATTTTCCCTTTGAGCATTCACACGTCATGCCGTTTCCGTATCGGGAAAAAATCGAAAATGAAGTTGATCAGGGATTCAATCAGGTCTTTACCATGGCCGCGGAATACCTGACTTCTCCCTGAGGGATCTGGACGGAAGTTGTTCACGTTCCGATGAGTTGCACCACTATTGTTCGTTGCCTCGGCCGGTTGTCGTGATCGATGAGCACGATCTGTTGCCATGTGCCCAGCATGAGCGCGCCGTTCAAGAATGGAATTGTAAGCGAGCAGCCCATCAATGCAGCACGGACGTGTGAATGACCGTTGCCATCGTGCCAGGTATTGTCGTGCTGATAATGGTGATTCCTTGGGGCTATCCGTTCGAGTGACTCGGGGATGTCGGTCCGCAAGCCGGGCTCAAACTCAGTGGTGGTGATTGACGCTGTTGATCCAACCACAAAGACAGTGACACTTCCTTCTTTCAGTTTGTGCCGTGAGAGAAAAGCGCTGACTTGTTCCGTGATGTCAAGGACCTCAGATTCTCCGTGTGTAGAGATTCGGAATTCTTCAGTGTAGATGTTCACAAAAATCTCTCCATTGTTTGCGCCTAAATTACCGTTTTGTTGGAGTCTTTGCAATCGGGTGTCAGGATGTGCTGATCGACTTACGCGGAACCGTTTGGATCGGGACCCAGGGGGGAGGGCTTGACAGAATGGAGTCCGCACTTTCACAGAAGCAGTACAAATTCAAACACTATCGTCACGCCGACAAGAATCCCGCATCGATATCCGACGATGTCGTTCGAGTGCTCCATGAAGATCGCAACGGAAGAGTATGGATCGGAACGGACGGCGGCGGACTGAGCCTGATCGATCATGATTCCGATTCATTCATGTAAAACCAGCACAGGCTGTTCCGACGAGTTTTGCGAGTGATCGTGTCGTGTCTCTCTATGAAGACAAGGTGGGTGCCTTATGGCTCGGACGTGGGGAAAAGGAATCAGCAAGTACTCACCGGCGAAGGCAAAATTTCGAAACTCCGTTGCACTTGAGTCGGCGATGGGCTTGCTTTCTAGCAAGTTCATTCTCTCGATATTTGAGGATAGTCAGAAACGGCTATGGATTGGAATCCATGGCGGCGGATTGAATAAATACGATCCCGCGACACAAAGAGTCAAGGTGTTCAAGCATGCAAGAGCAGATGCGTCGAGCATTATCAAGAACATCTATAAGAGACTCTGTGTTCATTCACGGGCGCTCGCCGTTCGTGTTGCCCTCGATCGGGGTCTTGTGTGATGGGAATGGGTGTCAATATTGCGACCCCACATTCTTATGTAGTTAGTATTCTCGTGTAATATTGGCTCATTGCTCCATGATTACCGTAGGAATCGTCGAAGACGACAGAGACATACGAACAGGCATTCAGAAATACCTGACTCATCAGAAGGATTTTTTGTGTGAGATTGCGGGTGAGTCGGTGGAAGAATTTCTTGCCAGGGCAAAAGGAAGAGAGTTTCCGGACGTTATCTTGAGCGACATTGGTTTGCCAGGCATGTCGGGCATTGACGGAATGAAGCTCATTAAAGAAGAACATCCCGAGACGGACATCATTATGCTGACGGTGTACAACGATTGGCAGAAGATCTTCGATTCTCTGCGTGCAGGCGCATCAGGTTACCTGGTGAAGAACACGCCGCTTGCCGAAATAAAGAAGGCTATAGAGACGGTGCGCGCAGGCGGCTCTGTTATGTCACCCGAAATTGCCAGAAAGGTGATGGAGCATTTTAATACGCCGGCCTCCGCGCATGTGCAAAAGACAATGCCCGAATCCGTCCTCACGCCAAAAGAAAAAGAAATCGTCATTGGATTGGTCGACGGACTGAGTTACAAGATGCTCGCCGACAGGATGAGCATCTCCATCGATACCATTCGCTTTCACATCAAGAACATCTACAAGAAGCTGCACGTCAACTCCAAAGCGGAAGTCATCAGCAAATCGTTGCGCGGAGAAATTTAACCGCGGCTTCTCCATCACCTCACTACTCCATTCCTCCCAATATCCCCGTTCCTACATTCTCATGTAGGTAGAACAACGTACCCTCCTTCGTATCACCCTCCAAAAACGGTTGCACAACACATCAATCACACATCACTCATCACGGAGGTATCATGAAGCTCTCGTCACTTGCTCTACTGCTTGCACTTTTCGGTGTGCAGATCGCCGGTGCACAAATCACAATCGGCCCTGAACGAATTCCGGTCACTGGAGATCATTACACCTCAGCCCCGATGGACACGACAAATGTTGAGCCTGGAAC
>CAYJNF010000585.1:0-2572 GCA_964370915.1 uncultured Chitinophagales bacterium | reverse complement strand
GGTCTGGGAACCCAAGAGGAAGTCACCAATTTCCAGGTCAAGATGCGCATCATTACCCCCGGCGTTACGCTGCGTCCTGGCATGTCGATGACTGCGGACATCGAGACGGAGACAAAAACGAATGTGCTGGCCGTGCCGATTCAGAGTGTCACTACCCGTGCACCAAAGATGGAAGGAAAGGAACCGCCGAAGGACGGACAGAGCGCTGAATTTGTTGCAGCCGGCAGCCAGAATACAGGGAGTGGAAGACAGAACATCAAGCCGAATGAAGTTATCTTTGTCGTCGAAGGGAATGTTGTGAAGGCAATGTCGGTGAAGCGCGGCATCAGCAACGATGCGTATGTGGAGATTTCGGAGGGCGCAAAGGAAGATATGCAGGTAGTCTCCGGCAGCTACAAGGCCATCAACCGTGAACTGGAGGATGGATCAAAAGTAAAGATTGAAGAAGCAAAGAAATCCGGGCCGAAGGGCGACGAGAATAAGCAATCCTGACAACGAGAAGGAACGCGCGACATGCACGTCATTGAATTTACCAACATCACGAAGACATACGATATGGGCGTTGCGCAGCAGGTGCAGGCGCTGCAAGGTGTAACGCTTTCCATATCCAAGAATGAATATGTGGCAATCATGGGTCCTTCAGGCTCGGGCAAGTCAACGCTCATGAATATTATCGGCTGCCTGGATACACCGACATCGGGACAGTATTTGTTCAATGGTGTGAATGTGAGTGAGATGGATGATAACAATCTCGCCCGCATTCGCAACAAAGAGATCGGGTTCGTGTTTCAAACGTTCAACCTGCTCGCTCGCTCCGACGCGCTGCACAATGTCGAGCTGCCGTTGATCTACGCCGGTATTCCGGCGGCGGAACGGAAAGAACGCGCGCGCAGAACACTCGAACACGTTCAGCTGGGCGACCGTGGGCATCACAAGCCGAACGAACTGTCCGGCGGACAGCGTCAACGCGTTGCCGTGGCACGGGCGCTTGTTACGCAGCCGTCCATTATTCTGGCGGATGAGCCGACAGGAAATCTCGACAGTCGGACCGGCGAAGAAATTATGGGACTGTTCGAAGACCTGCACAGTCAGGGCAACACCATTATCCTCGTCACGCATGAAGCGGATATCGCGGAGCATGCACATCGTGTTATTCGTCTCCGCGATGGCAAGGTTGAGTCTGACATAAACGTTCCGCCCGAAAAGCGCAAAACGTATGCAATGAAGAAGGCGGTATAAACCCTGAGTGCAACGAAGGGTTTCGCCGCGGGTTGAATCGCGGTGAGATTTTTCGCTTCGCTCAAAATTTGGTGAATCCTATGCATTTCTGGACAGAGGTAAAGGAAGGGCTGCTGATTTCGTTCCGGGCAATACGAACGAACAAAGTTCGCTCGGTGCTGACGACGCTCGGCATTGTGATCGGCATTGTCTCGGTTACGCTTATGGCCACGGCCATCGAGGGCGTGAACCGGGCATTTGATAGAAGTGCTGCCGCGTTCGGTACGGATGTCATGTACGTCGAGAAATGGCCGTGGGTGTCGAACGAAGATTGGACGACGTTTCGCAACCGCCGCGAGTTCAAGGTCGAGTACGCAAGTCAACTGGAACGGCAGGCAAGTTTGTTGAGCGCCGTTGCTCCTGTGATGAACACCCGCCGGGCGTTGAAGTACAACAACAACCAGATGGAAATGGCGCTCATCAGCGGCACGACATCGTCGTACATTTCCGCGGCGGGCAACACGCAGCTTGATGGGCGGTTCTTCTCTGACGAGGAATCCGACGGTGGCCGCCCGGTGTGTGTGATCGGGGCGGTGGTCGCAGAGAACCTGTTCCCCACAGAAGATCCGATCGGCAAGACCATTCGGGTCGCAGGGTTTCCATATACTGTGCTGGGTGTGTTCGAGAAGCAAGGCGGTTTGTTCGGAGAGTTCACGTCGGATACGCGTGTGTACATTCCCATCCATTCATTCATCAATAATTTCGGCGGCCGGCGCTACGTCTACGTCCAGGCGCGCTCAAAAACGCTGGCGCTTCTGGAGGACGCGAAGATTGAAGTGGAAGGCATCATGCGAAAGATACGGCAGGTGCAGCCCGGCGTGCCAAGTGATTTCAGCATCAATCAGCAAGAACTACTGACGCAAACGTTCGGCCCGATCAGTCTGGTGATTTCGGGAATTGGGCTCTTCATTACGGGACTCTCGCTCTTTGTCGGGGGTATCGGCATCATGAATATCATGTTCGTGTCCGTGACGGAACGAACGAAAGAGATCGGTATTCGCAAAGCCATCGGTGCGAAGCGAAGAACAATTCTGTTGCAGTTCCTGGTCGAGGCGGCGGCGCTCTGCCTCATCGGCGGCATTATCGGACTGGGCATTGCGTTTCCGCTGAGCTTGATTGTTGACAAGATTCTCCCGACGGCCATGCCGCTGTCGGTCGTCTTTATTGCCATTGCGATCTCACTTGTCGTTGGTGTTGTCTCCGGCTTCTTGCCGGCATATCGTGCAGCGAAAATGGACCCTGTGGAGGCATTGCGTTATGAGTAAACGACTGCTCGATTGGACAAGCATGAAGG
>CAYJNF010000584.1:0-2577 GCA_964370915.1 uncultured Chitinophagales bacterium | reverse complement strand
CGTCAAGGGAGCGCTCCTTGCTGTCAGTCATCTCATCAGAGAAGGACACAATCGCATCGCCTTCATTCAAGGATTGCCCGGGACTTATGCCAATGAAGCGAGGTTGCAAGGCTACAAGCTGGCGCTGAACCAGGCTGGCTTATTGATTGACGACCGACTGATTGTAGGCGACGACTTCCGTTCAATGAACGGCTATCTCGAAACAAAATTGCTCTTGAAAATGACTTCGCCGCCAAGTGCGATCTTCACTGCGGGTGATTTAATTGCACTTGGGGCGTTGGAGGCTTGCCGGGAAAATGGCTATCAGATTCCCAACGACATTTCGCTTGTTACGTTTGACGATCCGGTCTTTGCAACGTACCTGTCACCGGCATTGACCGCCGTTGAACAACCTATCTCGAAGATGGCCGAGATGGCAGTGGCCATGTTGTACCGCCGCATTCGTACTCCCAATGACGAGCGCCGCCAGGTTCTCCTCGAACCGAAACTCAACGTCCGGAATTCTGTTGCTCGTCTTTCTCCCTTGGTTGGAGTAACGCAGTTGAATCGAAAATGATATCGATGAATGATTTGAGGATCTCTCCATGAGTGTTCGCCCTCGCTGTTTCAACATCTTGATCGTGATTGCTATGCTTGCTACGGCTCCGTGTCTTTCGGGGACAGTGGGAAAAATTGCCGGACGGCTGACGGACAAAACCACAGGCGAACCAATTGTTGGCGCGAACGTAACAATCAAAGATCTCAAGATTGGTGCAGCAACCGACCTGGATGGAGAGTACTTCATCCTGAATGTTCACCCGGGGACCTATACGGTGATGTTCTCCATGCTTGGATATGAATCTGTCACCTCCACAGGCGTTACGGTGATCGTTGACCGGACTGCAACGGTCAACACGGCTCTTACTCCTTCGCTCATTCAGGGGGAGACAATCACCGTAATCGCGGAGAAGCCTGTTGTGGACAAGAACCTGACGGCAAGCGAGCAGATTGTGATGGGACAGACGCTTGAGAAGGCCGGCGTCAGAACCATAAGTGAAGCACTTGAAAAGCAAGCAGGAATTTTCAGCGACAACTCGTCGCTTGCATGGCAGCGGGGAAGAACAAAGTCATTCGTGCGCGGGAGTTCGGCCGTACAGGCAGTGTACATGGTTGATAACCTTTCTGTGAACAGTGGCATTGTGTCCGACAACTACTCCGGGTTCAATACATCAACTATCGAACAGATATCCGTGCTCACCGGCGGCTACAACGCCGAGTACGGCGAAGGACGCTCTGCTGTTGTCAACATTATCTCGAAAGAAGCGGCGACGGGAATACACGGAACGTTCCTTTCGCGCATGCGGCCTGCCGGTGTCTACCATTTTGGGCGCAATTTCTACAGCAAAGAAAACAACGATTACGCCAGCCTTGACTTAACCTACTGGACAGCTCAGTCGTCTGATGCGAACAGTCGATTCTTTGGACGGAATCCTGATTCACTGCTGACAGCGTGGCGGAAGCAGATTTCACCCAACGATACACTTGGCAACTATGCCAATCGTCCGGAGTACGAATCCGAAGGCACATTGTATGGCGGCATAACTGATGAACTGAGTTTCCTGGTCTCAGGACGTTACAAACAAGGAGTCGGCATTTTCCCGCAAGCGATTCCGTACAATCCTGAATTCAATATCCAAGGATATGTCAACTACAAATTCTCTCCAGAAATCAAGGTGCGTGTTGGAGGATTTGTGGGCGGGTACGAAAGCGCAGATTACACCACATCAAACTTCAACACGATCGAGTCCGGACAGGAGTCGGGGTGGCTTGCGCCGATGAGAATCGATGAGCAGTTTGCGCGGGCAAAGTACAATCCGTTCGGCGCGCCGTATCGGCAATGGCCCGAACTTCGCCGATGGTCTCAGTTGTATGGAAAAATCACGCACGTGCTGAACGCGCAATCGTTCTATGAGTTGACGGTCAGCTACCTCAAAGACAGAATGGATAGATCGGATAGAAATCACCGCATTCCCGACACGCTGTGGCTGCCCGATGTTGTCTCGATGCATCCACGATATACCTTGCAAAGCTACTACCATACATGGACGAGGAGTTTTTCACAGTCGTACCAGGTGAAAGGTGACTATACAAATCAGATTACGCACGCGCACAATATCAAAGCGGGCTTCGCGCTGAAGTCGTATGATTTCAGCTACGAGAACTTTGCTGCCGCGTCGGGAAGCAGCAGAACGAACGACATGAATGTGTTTGACGGGAATCCCTACGAGGGAAATGCCTACGTGCAAGACAAAATAGAAACATCGGGACTGATTGTGAACGTGGGTGTTCGTCTGGATTTCTTTCACCAGAACCGGAGTGCTCCGAAGAACAAATTTGACCCACTTGCGTTTGAGCTGACCACGCCCGGACATGATCCCGGCGCGCCGGCAGGAATCCCCGGTACACCTGAACGTGAACGCACCAAGATGCAAGCGGTGATCGCTCCACGTCTAGGTATTTCTCATCCGATCAGTGATAATTCAGTGCTGCATTTTGTTTATGGACATTTCTACCAACGTCCTTCCTGGACGAAGATGT
>CAYJNF010000583.1:0-2580 GCA_964370915.1 uncultured Chitinophagales bacterium | reverse complement strand
GCAGTGACGAGTTCCGCACCCGCACCGAGATCAAGAACCTCAACAGCTTCCGCGCGCTGACCCGCGCCTCCGCTTACGAAGTCGAACGCCAGATCCAAGTCTACGAAAATGGCGGCCAGGTCGTGCAGGAAACCCTGGGATGGGACGAAGCCCGCGGCGTGACCGTTTCACAGCGCAGCAAGGAACACGCCCACGACTATCGCTACTTCCCCGAGCCTGACCTGCCTCCGTTGGAATTGGCCCCGTCCTTCATCGACAGTTTCCGCGCCCACTTGCCCGAGCTGCCTGATGCCAAAACCGAGCGTTTCCTCCGCGAGTATGGACTCAAGCCGCAGGACGCCGCACTGCTGGCCTCCGAGCGTTCCCTGGCCGATTACTTCGAATCCATTACCCCCCAGACGAAGGATTCCGCCCAGACTGTCTGCAACTGGCTGACAGGCGCCATCCTGCGCCAGATCAACGAACTCGGCCTGAGCGTGGACTCGATTCCCGTCCCCGCCGCACACCTGTCTCAATTGATCGATCTGGCCTTCGACAAGACTATCAACGGCAACACTGCCAAGTCCGTGCTGGCGGAGATGTTCCAGAGCGGGCGCGCTCCACAGGAGATCGTCGAGTCCGCAGGGCTGGGACAGATCTCCGACGAAAGCGTCCTCAAGGAGATGGTCATCAAGCTCATCGCTGACAATCCCAAGGAAGTCACCAGCTACCTCGGCGGCAAAGAGACTCTTCTGCAATGGTTCATGGGACAGGTTGCCCGCACCACCAAAGGCAAAGCCGACCCGCAGGCCGTGAAGCAGTTGCTGCTGGATGAGTTTGAGAAATTAAGAAAGTAGGTCACGCTTGAAGCGTGACCTACACCATCGTCCATGCTATAATTGCCGCCATGAAATCCCGACTGCCCTTCGCCAACAACAACGACGATAATGACGATCGCCGTATCGTTGGGCGAAGCCTGGCTGGTTAACGAATAACACTCGGAAACCCAATCGCCCAACGCAAACTGCGAAGGGCGATTTATTTTGTGTATTGCACATGTCATTGCGAGGAGATGCGAAGCAGCGACGAAGCAATCTCAAGTTATCTGGAAGATCGAGATTGCCACGCTCGTTGCACTCGCTCGCAATGACGTCAACATTGGAGGCATTATGTATAAAACTCACACTTGCGGCGAATTGCGCGCAGCCCATGCGGGTCAAACCGTGACCCTGGCGGGCTGGGTACACAACTTCCGCACTTTTGGCGGGGTGGTCTTCCTCGTCCTGCGCGACCGCTATGGCATCACGCAGATCACCACCAGCCCGACGGATTTTCCCGAGGCGCATAAGGCCATTGAATCAGCCAAGGCCGAATGGGTGCTGCAAATCGAAGGCGTGGTCAAGATGCGCCCCAGCGACCAGTTCAACCCCAAGATGTCCACGGGCGAGATCGAACTCGAAGCCCGCAAGGTGACCGTGTTGAACCAGGCCAAGACTCCGCCCATTGTGGTCAGCCGCGACGAGGACGAGAACGAGGACATCCGCCTCAAGTATCGCTACCTCGACCTGCGCCGCGAGCGCATGAGCCGCAACATGGTGCTGCGTCACCGCGTCACCAAGTTCATGCGCGACTTCATGGACAAGGAAGGCTTTATCGAGGTCGAGACGCCGATCCTGTTCAAGGCCACGCCCGAGGGCGCGCGCGACTATCTGGTACCGTCCCGCATCCACCCAGGTCACTTCTACGCACTGCCCCAGTCGCCGCAGCAACTCAAGCAGTTGCTGATGGTGGCAGGCATGGATCGCTACTTCCAGATCGCGCGCTGCTTCCGCGACGAAGACCTGCGCGGCGACCGTCAGCCCGAGTTCACCCAGCTCGATCTGGAAATGTCCTTCGTTCACCGCGACGATGTTCTGGTTCTGGTCGAGCAGCTTTACACCGAGATGCTGCCCGCCGTCGCTCCACACAAGAAGCTGCTCTCCTCGCCGTGGCCGAAATTCTCGCATCACGAGGTGGTCGAGAAATACGGATCGGACAAGCCCGACCTGCGCTTTGGCATGGAACTGGTCGACGTGAGCGACATCTTCACCAAAAGCGAATTCCGCGTCTTCCAAGGCGCGCTGGAAGCCAAGGGCGTGATCAAGTGCATCGTCGCTTCGGGCTGCGCCGATTATTCCCGCAAGGAAGTCGACGCGCTGACCGAGGTGGCCAAGTCGCTGGGGGCCAGGGGTCTGGCCACGGTAGCGGTAACCGCCGAAGGCGTGAAAGGAACTGCGGGCAAGTTCGTCACCGCCGACGAGGTTGCGGCGCTCAAATCCCGCCTGAACGTCAAGGACGGCGACCTGATCCTGTTCGCCGCCGACGCGCGCGCTGTCGTCAACAAGGTGCTGGGCGGACTGCGCCTCATCTTCCGCGACAAGCTCAACCTGGCCGACAAGGACACCATGGCCTTTGCCTGGGTGGTCGACTTCCCGATGTTCGCCTGGAACGAAGAGGATCAGCGCTGGGACGCCGAACATCATCCGTTCACCATGCCGCAGCTCGATGACCTGTCGAAGTTCGATACCGACCCTGGCTCGATCCTGTCGGATGCGTACGACA
>CAYJNF010000582.1:0-2582 GCA_964370915.1 uncultured Chitinophagales bacterium | reverse complement strand
GCTAACCGCCTGAGACTAGTCGACGAGATCGAGGGCGCTGAATTCTGACGGGTCAGTTTCAGTTGTTCATAAAGCACATTACTGACCACGCCAGTAGACGCCAATGTCCGAAACTCAATTTGGTAGTTTCCCGTCTGTGACCTAGCTATTTTGAATTCAAGTCTTCCGCTGTGCACGCTGTCGTTGGCTGTTTGGTCTGGGCTTACACCATCATCACGAAGTGAAATCTGGGTAGATTGGGTTGTACCACCTGTGCGAACAACGGAGGCCGTAATCGTTGGGGAAGCTCCGACGTAACTCATGCGTACGCGAACAACAGAGCTAATCGAGTATTGGCCATTCACGGGAACAAGATTGTCAATGTAAATACTGTCTGGTGTCGCGGATGCATTTGAAAGAATCGGCACCTCAGTCTTGACATCCACGGTGCCGAGGCTGTTCTTCTCACAACTCGGAAGGAAAATGGCGAGCGCCACGAGGAGAGCAACGGTTGATAGCTTCATATTCTGGATTTTTCCACCATCAATAAAAAAGGCCTCGCGTCGCTTGTCCGTTGTCCGGAATAACGATCCGGAAATGACAATGATGGCTCGGCCTGGTTCAGAGTGTATGAGTTCGGTTTCAAAGTGCTGGCACTGGAGTTTTTGATCAAAAAGCTAGGTCTGTACCAACACTGCGATAGAGAATTCCTTGTGCTAAATTATTGTGGTGAAAAGTTATCCAAATCGTTTAGAAATGTCAAGCCATTTTCCGTTTCCTTATTGAAGAGGAATGGTCATCGGCACGAGCGAGAAGCACACGATGAAAATCAGGACGCAGAGCCACGCGAGCGCCCGGCGTGCAGGATCAAGAGGAGTGTCATCTTCAACCGGCGGTCGGTGCATGCGAAATGCCCTGATCATGAAAATCAAGATCATCGCCCAGATGAACCATCCGAACCAGCCATACTGAAAATTGACGCCTATCTCTGGAAGAAGTCCGGCAAGTCCCAGCATGACGAGAATGATCAGACAAACCTGAGCGATCGTGTGATAACGGTTTCCAAAAAGTGAAAAAGAAATATGACCGCCATCGAGTTGCCCGATGGGTATGAGATTCATCGCGGTGACGAGCATGCCGAACCATCCAACGCACAGAAAGGGGTAATGATAAATCTCGTTCATCGGCGGGATAAACGCTCCTGCGGGGGCGAACACATTCTTAAAAAGAGAAAACATCAAGGTGTTTCCAAAAGTCAATCCAAGCTGGGGAATTGAGTTGAGCAGTGCGTACTCAGGATGGATTGTGTACAGGTACTCTTTTGATGGAAGCGTTACGAAACCTACGGCCAGGATGATTGCCGTGACAATGAATCCGGCAATCGGTCCGGCAGCGCCGATATCGAACAAAACCTTCTTCGAAGGAATTGCTGCTCGAATTCGGATGACAGCTCCCATGGTGCCGAACTGGTTCAACGGGAGCAATGGCGGAAAAGGAATAAAGAACGGGAGAGTTGTTTCTACTTTGTGGTAGCGTGCCGCAAAATAATGCCCGAACTCGTGAGCACTCAGCATGAGGAGAATCAGTATCGAGTAGGTGAGTCCGGCTGGAAAGTTCGACAGCTCAAGTGGATCCTTCACGGCCCACTCAACGCCCGCAAGTGTTGTCGTGAAGAATGTTATGAGAAATAATGCAATGTGTGCGAAGTAGCGTTTCCACGGTGATGGCAGCTCAACAAATCCCAAATCCTGATCCATTTTCCAATTCAGTAGTGCGACGGAGATGATATCATAACGTGTACGACGCTACAATATATGCAAAAAGGAGAGACAATCTCAAAGCAGGGAGGGAGAAACACAAAGCCATCCATGATCGGACGGCTTTGTGTGAAAGGATGATGAGTCAGCTTATGGTCGCGGTGAATCAGGCATATGTGCAACGCCGCTCTTCGGTCGCGGAGAATCTGGCATGTGTGCAACCCCGCTCTTTGGTCGCGGCGAATCAGGCATATGTGCTACGCCGCTCTTCGGTCGCGGCGAGTCAGGCATATGCGCTACACCGCTCTTTGTCACTGCATTTGAGATGGCAAAGTTTGTTGCGAAAACGATCACGAGTGTAACAAACAGCGATCTGATACGCTTGAAATTGGTAGACATGACGTTACCCCCTCTATGATTGTGTTGGCCGGTGATATGTTTATTGAGATAGTTGTAGCTGTTCGAAGCACAATATGTGCTGAATTGACAATGTCTGTTGTGTTGAGGCGATTAGCGAGCAGGTAGGAAAGGCCTGACGGAAGACAGGTCACACACTCGGGCGACAGCCGCGGTCTTATTTGCGAATACACTTCGAAGGTTCCCCCGATCTTACAAAGCGCATTGACTGGTATCAAAAAGCTCCCCAAATATAGACATTCACCTCCCCATTAGCAACCGTAATCAGGCGTTAGAACCGATGTGTGATGCGCACCCACAAAGTTTGACGAGCTTCTAAAATAAATAGCGTTTCTGCTTGACTTGATTCGTGAGCTTAAATATATTTCATACAAATTCTGACGAGTGTAAATGAGACTTGGGAAAAGAATAGGCGTGCTCTGGGGAGGG
>CAYJNF010000581.1:652-2589 GCA_964370915.1 uncultured Chitinophagales bacterium | reverse complement strand
TCAGCAATAAGGCGGCGTTTCTGGATGAGCTGTGGCAGCGTGAAGAATCAGGCTCCACCGGCCTCGACAAGGGGATCGCTGTTCCGCACTCACGGTCAGGCTCCGCGGGAAAGATTGTCATCGTCTTCGCGCGCCTTGAGGAGCCGATACCCTATGAAACGTTGGACGGCCAGCCGGTTGATCTCGTGTTCATGATTGCCGCCCACAACGAGAACAATGAATATCTCCAGACATTGTCGCTGCTCGGCAGGGCGCTGAAGCGTCCGGGTGTGATTGAGCAGTTACGACGGACGAAGGAAACTCATGAGCTGTTCGACTTGCTGGCGCATGAGCTTGGCACACCGTAATTCCGTTCGGCGAGTCTCACAATAATCTCTCACAGATTCAAGCGTATCTCATGAAACTGACCGCGGCGGGCATTCGTGTGTTCAGCTACATCAGCCTTGCGATCATGCTGGTGATGCTGTTGCTTCTCTGGTTCAGAATTGTTCCCGACTCTTTGTTGATTCCCTTCTTCATTGTCGCACTTGTTATGTCGGCCATACGCATCGTCCTTCGGCTAAGGCTCGCGAAAATCACACGAGCGGAACAAGAGCGGTTGCCAACGCCGGATCGCCCATGAAGCGGGGCAAAGTCAGGGTTGGCATTCTCGGCACTGCATCTGTTGCACGGAATGTCATTCATCATTCATTTGAACATCTGGAGCTTGCGGCTGTTGCGAGCCGTGATCGTGAAAAGGCAAATCGCTTTGCCGACGAAGCGGGGATTCCCAAACGATTCGGTTCGTACGACGATCTTCTTGCTGAGAAGACAATCGATGCCGTGTACATCCCATTGCCTCAGCATCTCCATTGTGAGTTCACCATCAAAGCGGCGCAGGCGGGCAAGCACGTGCTGGTGGAGAAACCTGCGGCGGTGACCGTCCGTGAAGTGGCACTGATGAATGCCGCGTGCGAGGCACATCGTGTTCTGTTCATGGAGGCGTTGATGTACCGCTTCAAGCGTGTGCACAACAGGGCGAAGGAGATCATTCAGGAAGGAACGATTGGCAAGCTGCGCTACATGACCTTTGCGTGGTCGCACAACATCGCGAACCGCGGTCACGGCGGTTTTCGATTGGAGAAACAGCACGGCGGCGGTTGCCTGCGCGACCTCGGGGTGTATGGCGTTGATTGGATCCGATTTATCACCGAGTCGGAACCACGGATGTTGAATGCGGTGATGCACCGCCACAATGACGGACTGGATGTGTTCGCGCACGCGACGTACAATGCCGGCGGCGTGGTCGCAACGATGATCTCCGGATATTCCACCGATGCAAACTACTATCTGCTTTCCGGAGAACGAGGCTCAATCTACTCGCCGGTATCACTCTCCGGGCGTGTGCTGCCGAACGTGTTACACATTCATCTGCTCGGTCACGACAAGCACTACACCGAAGTGTTTCCGGCAGAGAATGCGTACGCGTTGGAACTGGAATATTTTGCACAATGCATCAAGCAAGGGTATGCACCGTTTCTCGACGCGACGAACGCAATGCGAAATCTCGAACTGATCGAACAAGTCGAATCGAGCGCCGATCCCATCTAAGGATGCTGGAGAAGGATGACCTAAGCTACCTACGTCAGGATGAGCGCAGTCGAACCCTGTCATATGCTCTGGATTCACACTTCGACTTCGCTCAGTGTGACGATGATTCTGTTTTTCGGTATCCACCTAATCGATTGGCGTGATGCGACTCTCTTCTGAGACAAAGATCGCGATTCTTGCACTCGTCGCAAGTCTTGTTTTTTCTCTTGTCATGTTTCCGCTGATTGCAGAATCACAACGCGCCCACATTGACCCTGATCGGTTTGGCGAACTGGGGCTTGGCATCGCGAATGGCAATGGGTTCGCATACACTGCCGGCGGTCCGCCGGTGTTTGAGCGTGCACCGC
>CAYJNF010000581.1:0-642 GCA_964370915.1 uncultured Chitinophagales bacterium | reverse complement strand
GCACCGCTCTATTCATTTGTCGTTGCGGGCGTCTTCAGCGTCGTTGGCAATTTCTCGTTGCTTGCGGTCCAAATCGTGCAGGCGCTGTTTCAAGCGTTCACTTCGTACATCATTTTCCTGATCGGGAGCAGAGTGTTTTCGCGAAGGACTGCTCTCATTGGGCAGACTCTGTATGCGTTCCATCCCATAGCATTGTGGTACACTGCCCGCATCTGGGTCGAGACGACACACACGCTGCTGCTATGTGTCGTTGTACTTTGCGTGATGATGTTGCTTGAATCTCCTTCCCTGTGGCGATCTGCCCTGGCCGGTGTTGCCATCGGCCTTTCGTGTTTGACAAAGCCAATGCTTCTGCTGTTCCCTTTTGTCGTGTTGGCAATGGTTGCGACGATGCAACAGGTGAAGAATCGGTGGGCAGTCGGATTCAGCGTGGTTGTTGCGTGCGCCGTGACGATTCTTCCCTGGACAATCAGAAACTACAATGCTTCGGGCGAACTGGTTATTGTCAACACTTCATTCGGATTCAATCTCATTCAGGGAGACGTCATCGGCGATGATTGGCCTTTACCCAACTATTCCATACTTGATTATTGGAGCCGGGGCGCTCAACGTGCGGATTCGCTGTTATCACCGGAGCGACTC
>CAYJNF010000580.1:0-2589 GCA_964370915.1 uncultured Chitinophagales bacterium | reverse complement strand
GTCCTGAACACAGTGCACTCAAAGAACTTGGTCGGGTGGAGTATGTCGCGGTCACTGATGGTGAAGCCCTCGCTGCGGGAAAGAACCTCGCTGAACTTGAAGGTATTATCCCGGCCCTGGAAACAGCGCATGCGTTAGCCTATCTGGATCGATTCATGAGGACGACATCTCCGGATGACGTCATTGTCGTGAATCTTTCAGGCCGCGGCGACAAGGATATCGCAACATATGCGGAACACCTGTGACCCCAACGCAAACACGAATCGACTCGAAACTCAACAATGTGAAAGCCAGGGGGGAGAAGGCGCTTGCTCTTTTTCTCACCGCAGGTTTTCCTGAATTGCATTCAACGGTGAGCCTTGTTCTTGAACTCGAGAAGGCTGGCGCCGACATCATCGAATTGGGAATGCCGTTCTCCGATCCGCTCGCCGACGGTCCGATTATCCAGCAAAGCTCGGCAGTCGCCCTCAAGAATGGAGTATCGCTTCTCTCAATCCTCTCCGACGTGATCCGGATCCGGAAAGAGTCCGACATTCCGATCGTGCTCATGGGTTATCTGAATCCGATTCTCCGTTACGGGGCGGAAAGATTTTTTCGCGAAGCCAAAGACGTGGGTATCGATGGCGTCATCCTTCCTGAAGTACCGCTGGAAGAGACCGGGCAGTTCAGAGGATTTCTGACGAGTTCCGGACTCTCGAACATTCTCCTTGTTGCGCCGACGTCATCCGACGAACGCGTGAGAATGATTGATGCTGCCTCTTCAGGATTCCTTTATTGTGTCTCCACAACCGGGGTGACGGGCACCCACGGGAAAGCACCGTTGAGCTCATACATTCGGCGTGTCAAGGCAAATGCGTCCAAGAACCCCGTGCTGGTTGGGTTTGGCATTTCAACTTCGAAGGAAGCGGGGATTATTGCCCGCGCGTGCGATGGTATCATTGTTGGCAGCGCATTGATGAAGCGAATCATGCGGGGAACACAGGACACACGGTTTCGTGCTTGGGTTGCTGAATTCAAGAATGTACTTCGCTGACAAATGACGACGTTATTTGTGATCGACAAACAAAGGCAGAGACACAGAGGGAAGGGACCTCGTCCGCATCAGAAGTCCCATTTCCCAACTCAAGGAATCGCTGCATCTCCGCTGCATGCGCAACTTCTTACACGACCGTCCAGTTGACTTTTTTCGTGAATGCTTTTCCGGTCGAAGCGACAGTTCCGTAGAAGACGAGAACCCATTGCTGTCCACCCTCAACGCCGGTGTATTCCGCGAAGCGAATCCTTGATCCCTTTTGAATAACATTCTGCGGATCCGGGTTGGTTACTGTGTCGCGGAAGTTTTGCGCCGGAAAAGTCACCTCAATTTTCGCCAATCGAATATCTTCGCTCGGCGAGGCGACGAAGATCATGCCCTGTGTCCCCGATTCGAGACCCATCGTAAAGTTCACGTTCAGTTCTTCATTGCCGCCAGTGCCACCGTCGATAGGTGTCGCGGGATTGCTGGAATTTTTCTTGCTGCATCCGACGAGCGCGAACGTCGTCGCCAGAGCAAGGAACACCAAAGTACGCTTCATAGTGATCTCCCAAAATATTTGTTGAATGTTGTGTGAAGCTCAATTGCCACGTGCGAAATCTTACGCCGAAGAGTGCAGGCAGTTGCGCATGAATGGCCACATAAAGATGTGGGCGTGGATGGTCTGCCATCGCGTCGTCGAAATGGAATCTCTCGACCATTTTTGTTACTTTGCAACACAGCAACGACCAGAAAATCTGAGTACAACAGCATTGTCAAACATACGAGTCCGTTTTGCCCCAAGTCCTACCGGTTATCTCCACGTCGGTGGATTGCGTACAGCGCTTTACAACTACCTTTTTGCCCGAAAGAACAACGGGACATTCATCCTTCGAATCGAGGATACTGACCGTGCCCGCTACGTTGAAGGTGCTGAAGAAAATTTGATTAAGGCCTTGACGTGGGCAGGCCTGACGTACGACGAGGGGCCGGATGTTGGTGGATCGAAAGCGCCGTACCGGCAATCGGAGCGTATTGCCGTATATGAGAAGTATGCGAAGCAATTGATTGATGAAGGCAAAGCGTACTACGCGTTCGATACGTCCGAAGAGCTGGAGGCAATGCGCAAAGAGCAAGAGAAGCTCAGGCTCACTCCGAAATACGATCGCCGCGCATTAAAGCTGTCATCTGCAGAGGTGAAGGAAAAACTTGCGCAGGGGGTTCCGCATGTCGTTCGCTTGAGGGTGCCGGACGCGACGTCGGTGGTGTGTGATGATATTGTCCGTGGCAGGGTCGAGTTTGCGACTGAGCAGATTGACGACCAGGTGCTGCTGAAGTCGGATGGGTTTCCGACTTATCATCTTGCAAACGTCGTCGACGATCATTTGATGGAAGTGACGCACGTGATTCGCGGCGAAGAATGGCTATCCAGCACGCCCAAACACGTTTTGCTGTACGAATATTTTGGCTGGGATATTCCGCAATTTGCGCATTTGCCGCTGCTCCTCAATCCTGACAAGTCCAAGCTGAGCAAGCGGCAAGGAGATGTGGCGGTTGAGGATTACAGAGCGAAAGGC
>CAYJNF010000579.1:0-2614 GCA_964370915.1 uncultured Chitinophagales bacterium | reverse complement strand
ATTTTCCCGTCTCTTCACACTTTTTAACAACCCGTAACACTCTTTAACTCTGAACTGCGCATCCTTTCACATATCTTGTCGTCACACCGCTTAATTAAACACCATGGAGACCGTCATGAGTCGTCAACGATACGCTTTCACTGTTGTGTTCCTCCTGCTGCTCACACCATCGATGTTGCCTGCGCAGGTCATCATCAAGCGAGAAGCGGGAAAAGGATCTGTCGAAGGGCAACCGGTCGTCCTCATGGAATCGGGAGCGGTCATTGTCACGTCAGACGGGAAACTGATAATCGAACATGTCTTTCCGAAGGACCGGTTGCCGAAAACAAATGTCGATGCCAATCTTAAAGAAGGCGACGTGATCCTCATGGCAAATGCAAAAAAGATGAGAACTACCAAGGAACTCGAAGATCTCTACCAATCGCTGGGGGTCGGAAGTGAGTTGAAGCTTGGCGTACAGCGCGGAGACGAGAGGTTTATCGTTTCGATTGCCAAAGCAGACCCGAAAGATCTGCCACAGATGAGAATCAAGATTGGTGGAGACGGTGGTGACATTGAGGCACTACCGGCAGTCGGCGTTATTCTCAAGTCGCAGAAAAACAAGATTATTGTTGATGGCAAGTTCCCCGATACAACCGCGGCGCTTGCATCCGCTGACATCAAGGAGAATGATGTGCTTGTTGAGATGAACAAGCAGCCGGTAACGACGATCAAGAAATTCATGGAAACGTATATGGCCCTGCCTATAGGGTCTGCAGTTGAATGGAAGGTGAAGCGCGGCAAAGAGACCATTGCAGTCTCGTTCAACAAACCCAAGCCGCGCGAAGGCATCATACGCCGTGAAATCAAGAAATAGGGATTTCGCAAGCTCCAAAGAAACCAATCACCAATGATCTTCATGAGATGCTCTTGCTCCAACATCGCAATTGTACTGTTGCTCATCAGCTCCCTGTGCGCAGATCTATTCGCCCAAGTCAACTATAATCAGCGTGACGACAAGTATCGTTTGTTGGGACTGAAGCGGGCAAAGGAGGCATATGAAGCGGCCCGCAATGAATACGAACGATACAAAGACCTGCATGATAAAGGACTCATTTCCAACGCTGAGCTCGACCGCAACAGGAACGTCTTCTCTGATGCCGAAGTCAACTACCAACAGTCGCTCCTTGCCGTTCTCTTTGAGTCTCAGTATGTATCTGTTGCACGGGCGGTGAAATACAAGACGAACGATGGCGGCAAGCATGTGAAGCTGCGTGTGGCAAATACCTCTGGAGGCGGCGCTGAATTTCAAAAGCTCCTCAACATCGACGATCAACTCTTCCGCTCACTTCAGCCCGAAGTGATCAACAATGTGTACGTGTCGCTCTTGAATGATCAAGGATCGATCATCAGCCAGCCGTACGAGGCAAAAATCCCGGAACTTCGACATGGCCAACCCAAGGACATCGACTTTACACTGCTGCAGGATCTAGATGCCGTTACTGTCAGTATGATCTATGCCAACGGAACGTCGCGTACGATGAAGATATTTCTTCAAAAGGATGCGAGCGCAAACAAAGTGCTCGTACAATCCGAACAATTCTCGCAGGAAGCAGAGCTCGGCACATCAGCGACGTTCGACCTTACGCTTGAGCTTTTTAGTGGCACCAACACCACATACAGCCTCGAAGTCGTGAATCTGCCGCAGCAGATTAACCGCTTTTTCAAGGACCCTACGGGACAGGCGCGTCTCAGCCAGTTCAAGTTTACAGAAACAACCAACGCCCGGAAGGCTGCACTAGAAATTTCACTCCCCGACCGTCCGACCACTGAAGTGGCCATGGACAAAGCGATCCCGTTCTTCGTACTTGTGATTCCCCGTGAGAAGATGACGGCATTGCCCAATCTGCAAACGAAGCATTGGACGCAGGATGAGATCGACAAACTCGGCGTCGGATACGCTAGACTGGAGTTGTTGCCGCGCGGGAAGGGGCGACTCCTCGTGCGAGCACCACAACTGTTTCACTCCATCAAAGCAGACGGCACGGCAGAGATGACGATTGAACTCGTCAATGAAGGAACCCGACGACTCGACAATATTCAGGTGAAGGTTGATCAGCCACTGAATTGGACCAAGACGATTGAGCCCACGGTGATTCCTACTCTTGGTATCGGAGAGGAAAAACAGATTCGTTTGTCCTTCACACCGCCGTCAACCGCGGAAGTCGGGAAATATGAAATGCGGGTGCAGACCTCAGCCCTTTCAGAAAACCAACCGATCAACGGCGAAGACAAATCCGTGACCATCGAGGTTCAAGCCGACGCGAGTTTCTTCGGCACGGCGCTGCTTGTATTGCTGATGCTTGGACTTGTTGCGGGCATTGTTGTCTTCGGCATTCGCTTGTCGAAACGATGAAGACAAATCCACAATCACAGGAAAAAAGAATGGAAGAACATCATCCAATATTTGAAGCGCTCTCCCTCACCAAGCGTTACGAAGACGGAACGCTTGCACTCGACAACGTCTCCTTCTCCGTTACAGCTGGTGAAGTGTTCGCCATGCTTGGTGGCAACGGCGCGGGCAAGACCACGACGATCAATCTCTTTCTCAATTTCATCGAACCGACGGAAGGTG
>CAYJNF010000578.1:0-2642 GCA_964370915.1 uncultured Chitinophagales bacterium | reverse complement strand
GTTCTGCATGCCGCGGTCTTTGCATCAATTCCAATCCGTATGCTTGAAGTCGGGCAAGAACATGTCCCATCGTATAGATTGCATTATCACCGCGGTCAGGATACGCCGAGTGTGCGGCAAGTCCGCTGGTGACGACTCTCCATCGCACCACGCCCTTGTGCGCACGGACGATGCGAAGTTGCGTCGGCTCTCCGGCAATGCCAAAATCCGCTTTCAGTCCATTGTCAACGGCCCGGCGCGCACCGGTAAAACTGTATTCTTCATCAGAAACAGCCGCGACAACAATATTGTATTTCAATCGGCTTGCGTTCTTTGCGAGCGTACCAACGGTATGAAGAAAGGACGCCAGCGAAGCTTTCGTATCGCACGCACCGCGACCATACAATCGTCCATCAAGCATTCTCGGACTGAACGGCTCGATCGTCATGTTGTCGGCGTGAACAGTATCCAGATGCGCTTCGAGCAGCACTGTGCGTTCCGCCCCCGCGTCAACATAGCCGATGACGTTGGGACGGTGGCGCGCAACCTCATACGTGTTCACATCAATGGAATGTTGGCGCAGATAGTCGGATACATAAGTGGCAAGTTTCTCTTCACTGTACTCCGCTCCGTTGCGGTCACGTCCCATCGGGTTCATACTGGGAATCGCGACAAGATCGGCGAGAAGATGAATAAGAGATTCGTGGTTGCTCATCCCTCAATCCTCGACAACAGCGAGAACACGGGCGGGTGCGCCGTCTCCATTCGCGATGAGGAGCGGCGCTGCAATCAGCTTCACTATCCCTGCAGGCAGCTCCTTCATGTTATTCAGGTTGGTCACCAGCGGGATCCCCTTTTTCAGCATTGTATAGTGGACATCCAATTTGAACGGCGTGTCGGCAGCCAGAAGTCTAATCTTCTTTGAGACGAGAAACTCCGCGGCACCATTCGTGATCGGAGGATAGGTCTTGTAATAATCCGGTGAACCAAAATGCACATCCCAACCAGTCTTCACAATCACTCCAATCCCCCCTTGAATGTCGATCGACTGGAATTCATCAGCCGTGATTGCGCGGCCCGGTTCTCGCGGCGTGAAGTCGATAACCTGTGCATCCATGAACCAGAGCGATGGATCATACGCATCCATGGTGAAGCCACCCTGCAGCACATGGCTGGGTGCATCGATATGCGTCCCGGAATGCGTTCCGATGCTTAGCCGGTGGACAACACACAGATTATCCTTGTAGTTGGCAGTTTCCTCCAACATCGTCGCCGGATGCCACGGAAAATACACCGGCAGGTTTGCTCCAATAGGATGGGTAAGATCAAAAACTTTCATGTTCTTCCTCGGACGTCGATGGAGTGTGCAGCGGAGGTCTTTCCTGCTTGATGGGTCCCGGAATCCAGACAATAACATCCACAGGGCACGCTTCGAAGCAAAGACCGCAACCGGTACAGTTCTTCGGAACAATTACGGCCACGCGTTTGTACGGATGAGCCGGGCGATCTTCCATGACAATTGCATCGAAGAAGCATAACGGAACACAACGATCGCAGGCGATACATCCATCTGTCAGCACGTCTGCGATGGGCGGAAATTCTTTCACGAAGTCGGGAGGGAGAGGATGCAGCCCGGGATATTTTTCTTTCTTCTTATCTCCAGACATTGCGTGCACCTTCGACGGGTTCGCCAGACCACCGTATGATGTCTTCAGGTTTCGTCAAATGTTTTGTAGCTTCACCGCGTATCTCTTCGAGAGAAGAGATCCCTTTCCTCACCATGTAGTCAAGGATTTCTTCATTCATCCTCGTAATGCTCTCCCAGCCGTTGATCATGATGACCGAGAGGATTTGCACGGTTGTCGCGCCAACGAGTATATACTTGATGACGTCTTCTCCGGTCATCGTGCCGCCCGTTGCACTGATAGGAATCGAAATTGCTTTTGTTGCCTCAGCAACATGCATCATCGTATAGTACTTCGCCCATGGACCACCGATGCCCGCGTAGTAACCATGCAAGATGGGGCGCTGTGATTCCACGTCGACATCGAGCCCACGGATACGGTTGCAGAGCGTTACCGCAGCAGCACCGCATTGCTCTGCCGCAATTGCCTGATCAGTAACGTTGGGACCTGCCGCGAGCTTCACCAACACCGGTATCTTCACAACATTGACGACCGCTTTGATCGCCGCGATGAATGTGGTATCAAATGCAAGGCTTCCGGGTCGATGCGGAGAAGAGATATCGAGCTCAAGAGCATCCGCGCCGCTCTCTTGCACTTTGACTGCAAGCTCTTCCCAATCCTTTGCCTCGTCGGCAAAGATGCTGCCGATGACGGGCACGTTCGCGCGTTGCTTGCACGTCCGGATGAATTCCCAATAGTCGTCCAGTGTGCCGCTGTATCCCTGTTCGTATGAATAAAGAGAGAATGCTCGCGATCGACCTTCGATTTGTTTGTCCCAATCAAGCAACTTGTACCGGGGTCGGGGCCAGAACCTCATGTGATCGTATTTCTTTGAGCAGACGGTCTTCAGCACCGACGCTCCTGCGCCACTTTTCTCGGCAAGAGTGATCTGATTGACATCATGACTCGCTGGTCCCGACGCGACAAGGACCGGACTCTTCAACTTCAGACCAATAAATGAAGCAGTCAGTGACATGG
>CAYJNF010000577.1:0-2644 GCA_964370915.1 uncultured Chitinophagales bacterium | reverse complement strand
CTTCTACGCCTTGACCGAGCGAACCGGTGCGGCTTATGAATACAAGAAGGAGTTTGCTGAAGGTGACCTCTCCCTGATGGCGAAGAGGATAATGGACTGTCTTGTGCGGCAATGCCCGATGTCTTCCAAAGAGTTGCGTGTTGCACTCCAGGGAAAGCAGAAGACGAGCATCCTCGGGTTTGAAAAGGGACTTGACGAACTTCAGCGTAAGATGTTCATCACTCGCACAGTTGGCGATGGCAATCAGTTTACAGCGATGTGGGCGCCCATTATCAAAATCTTTCCACAGGAAGTCCGCAAGGCAAAGAAGATCCCGTTTGATGCTGCCCGCGAGCGGCTCCTCCAAAAATATTTTGAGAATCAACTGGTCAGCTCGATCGACAGCATCCACAAAGTTTTTGGCTGGCCGAAGAAGGACATTTATCGCACCATCGGGCAGTTGATCCACGCAGGCATCATAACACCTACGAAGTTGGCAGATGGCAAACGGGGAAGAGATTATTGCCTTGTCCATTAGTGCACGGCCAGTGAAAGCGTAAACGATGAAAAGGAAACTCGAGAAACCTCCCAAGGCATACAAAAATGCGGACTTCCTCAATAGTTCCGACGCGAGGATTGTGAGAATATTGTCCGAGTTTGTGGAACCTCACGCCCGGTTCCGTCGGGAGAGCATCAAGGACACGATCGTGTTCTTCGGATCCGCTCGCATCAAGGAGAGGAAGGAGGCAAAGAAGCGACTGACTGCGGTAGAAGCGCAGGTCGCGAAATCAAAACGCCCCACGAAGCAAACATTACTGGATCTCCGCTCTGCCCAGTACGCGTTGGAAATGTCGCGGTACTATGACGATTGCGTCGAGCTCTCGCGACTGCTTTCACAGTGGTCGAAGAAACTCAATCATTCAAATCGATTCGTGATTTGCTCGGGTGGCGGTCCCGGGATTATGGAGGCAGCGAACAGGGGAGCGCAACTTGCGGGAGCGAAGTCCATAGGGTTGAATATCAGCTTGCCATTCGAACAGTTTTCAAATCCGTATGTTTCTAAAGGCCTCAACTTTGAGTTTCACTACTTCTTCATGAGGAAATTCTGGTTTGCCTATCTCGCCAAAGCGTTGGTCGTGTTTCCCGGCGGATTCGGCACCATGGATGAGTTGATGGAAATAGTCACGCTGTTGCAGACTGACAAGATCAAGAAGCGGATGACCGTGGTGATTTACGGAACGGAGTACTGGAAGAAGGTTATCAACTTTGACGAAGTCGTGAGAATGGGAATGGCGTCTCCCGAAGACCTCTCGCTGTTTAAGTTCATGGACGACCCCCACGAGGCATTTGAGTACCTCAAAGACTCGTTGCTCGCCAACTACCCGACCACCTGATGTGCATTGCTACATACTGAGGTGGGTGGGCCTATTTTATCAAACCAAAGTCTCTCAACCGTTCAAGCAGAATTCTCTGGCTGATCGGTTTCACAAGATACGCATCGCATAGAGGGCCTGCCGCGACAACATTTTCCTTGTCATGTAGCGCTGTTGTCATGACGATGAACGTCCGTTTGCCTTTTGTTGGCATCTTGTCAGACTCCACTGTCCGGACGCTTCGGAGAACCTCCTGTCCATCCATTCCCGGCATCATAATGTCGAGGCAGACAAGATCGTAGGGTGCTTGTTCCTCATACGCTGCTTCAAATGCGTGGAGCGCTTCATTCCCGTTTACCGCCAGATGTACTTCTCCATATGCCTGAAGGAATTTCTGAAGTATTAGCCTGCTCGCGAAATCGTCATCGACTACAAGGGTCTTCATTCTGTACCTGTGAGGATAATCTGGCCGCGCGATGTGCATTGACAAAGCTAAACATAGCGCACGATGCGGAAAGAAGCAAGCAATTAGAAATTCAATTTGGGATTGGCCCGGGCTCGTGAGCCAGCAAAGTACTTGCATCTCTTAAGGGTAAGCCATAACTTTCTTGTGCGGGGATGACTTGGTTTCGACGGTGAGTGAGATGGTCAAGAACGCATGCCGTGCTCTCCGAGTTGCACGATAATAAAGCGGAAACCTTTAAGTGCTAATTACGATTACGCACTCGCAGCTTAACTAAACCTTAAGCAGCGCGTCTCTTCAAATTTTTCCTGTTGGATTTGACCGAGGCGACGACTTAAGACAGGATAGCATCCAGTGGTCCTGAAGCACTGGAGGTGAAGTTCGCCGCAAGCGGACATACTTGAGGTTGCCCTGTCAGAGTCCTGTTTGTCGGAAGCGGTGGGGCGAAGCGAAAAAGACAAACTAAGCATGTAGTGGTTTTGATGGTCTTCTCTTCGGACGCGGGTTCGACTCCCGCCATCTCCACAGTGAAACGCTCTCATCCGGTTCGATGAGAGCGTTTTGTTAATAAGGCTACCATTCGTAAATGTCATGATCTCGACAATCCCATTCACCAAAATGTCCGGAGCGGGCAATGATTTTGTTGTCATCAACAACATGAGTGGAGCATTACAGCTCGACAAGTCACGACTCGCCGCCAGTCTGTGCGACAGGCATTTCGGCGTGGGAGCAGACGGTCTATTGATTCTTGAGCCAAGTGTAAAGGCCGATTTTACCATGATGTATCACAATGCTGACGGGAGTTACGGTGGAATGTGCGGCAATGGTG
>CAYJNF010000576.1:0-2649 GCA_964370915.1 uncultured Chitinophagales bacterium | reverse complement strand
GAAGTTCCATTTCCTCAATTCCAATGTTGAAGGAGAGCCCTTGATGGGCTGGCTCCTGTGGAATAGTCGTTTGAAAGTCTGCTTTGTTTCATGATATCTGCTTCAAGATTTCTGCTGCTTTGTCCTTGCAGCGCGAAAGGCTGGTGCGAATCGAACCCTCGGAAGTTCCAAGTTTTCTGGCAATTTCGCGCGCAGTAAGGCCATTGTCAAATGTCATCACCCAAAGGCCGCGGCACCGGGTTGGAAGCATTCCCACGACACGCTGAAACAGTTGCTCGCTCTCTTGTGCCTCGATCAACGAGTAAGGAGTTGATTCATCGTGAATGGCGTCCACATTATCGACCGTGCGCATCGGTTTGACCCGACGCCACGCGTCCACGACCGTATAGAGAGTAATGCGCTGCACGTAGGTCCTGAAAGCTGACTCGAGCCGAAATGCGTCATCCCGGAGGTTGATGAGGAGCTTCATTGCTGTGTCGGCTATGACATCGTCTGCCGCGACTCGCTCGGTCCAAAGTTTTGCGCGGACAACTTCAGCTATCCAGTTGACAACCTGCGCGTATTCACGTTTCCCGCCGTTGAGAAAACCGTGTATGAGTTCCTGATCTGTCAAGGGAGACTGAGAGAGTTGGGTGAGAAGAATGTTCAGAAACCGCCATAAAGTAACAACCTGCCGCGTGAAATCAAAGCACTTTGGGCTTGATTCAAAGCCGGGTTCCTGTTACTTTTGCGCAGGTTCAAAAGTGACAATTGCCCTTCTTCTGAAATCACTTTCTGGATGCCCGTCGTGATTTTTGCTGCCCTTCCCGTACCGAATCCCTGGCGTTGCTGCGGCTACACACCTTGTACTACTCTCTACTGTTCCCGGAGTCTGCAATGAAACACCTACTGTGCTTTCTCACGCTACAAGTGTCGATCACGATTCATGCGTTTGGGGAAGACCAATGGAGAATCGCCTTGGACAGCGCACTCGCCCTCCATGAGTACGGACAGTTTGCGCAAGCTCAGGAATTCGGAAAGCGCGCTTTGGGCCTTGCCATTGCCGGGTATGATACGATGAACAAGAACACTGCCGAGGCATTTCACAGCCTTGGAATAATCTGCAATCAAGGCGATACACGGGGGGCAGCAGACCTGTACCTCTCAGAAGCACTGAGGATTCGAGAACAGATGCTGCCTGTAGATCACATTGATCTCGGACGAACTCTAACACATCTCGGACGTCTTCGCCTCGGCAGGAACCGCGACATTGCACTTGCGATGATGAAACGGGCGTTGGTCATCATCGAATCGTCACCCGATGCACGACCTGAGGACCTGGGCTTCGCGCAACTTCACGTGGGTTCCGGGCTGCTGAACGTCGGACAGGCACCCGACGCCCTCCTTCATTATGAAGCGGCGCTGGGCGCGTTCAGAAAGTCCAAACACGACCATCCGCTCATCGCAGACGCGCTCATCAACATTGGTATTGCTAGGTATAGTCTCAATCAAACTTCAGCAAGCGAGCCCTACTTTATTCATGCACTTGCATTTTGTGATAGCTTTCCGCCAAAGAGTTACGTCACCACCGGCAATGTGCTGATGAACTACGGAACGCTTTTGTACCACGAACAAAAGTTGGAGGAAGCTGCTCGGATAATGAATCGCGCAGTTTCGTTGTTTGAGGCAGCACGTGACACCGACTATCTCGCCTTTTCTCTTTCGAATCTCGGCAGTCTATACGAAAGACTGAATGATGACAAGAACTCAGAGATGACATTATTGCGCGCAGCCGCGATGTTTGAGAACTCTTTGTCGAACAACCGACAAGGCACACAGGTAATTTACAGCCGGCTCGGTTGGCTTTACCGGAAGCAACAACAATGGTCAAAAGCGTACGAGTTCATTCAGCGTGAAGTGGATATCAAGGCAGCGGAGTTTGGGCGACACTCCCTCGAAGCGAGAATGGTGCAGAGCTCGCTCATTCAAGTGCTGATCGCGATGAACCGCGAACGCGACGCCTGGCTCCTGTATGACACTCTTCTCGTCGCCCGACGTATGCACCTGACGCAAGTGATCTCAAAACTCTCGGAATCAGATGCGCTCCGGTTTGCATCGGGATGGTCAGGTACTTTCTATGGGGCGCTATCGACCTACTTTCGATTAGGCGATGAAAAGGCATCCTTTGCCATGCCAATGTTTAACCAGGTGCTTTGGTCAAAGGGCGCCGTCACGGATCAGATGATAGCGCAAAAACAATTTGCGCTGCTCGCAGCCGACACGGCATTTCAAGAACGCCAGGAGCGGTTGACGGCAATACAATCTGAACTCTCAAGAAGCTATGTGTTGCATGATGACGGTACCGGGGCGCGTGGTCGTACACTGGATTCTCTGAACAATCTTTGCCGGAAATTGGAAACGGCGATACGCAGAAGCATTCCTGCCATGGCAGATCCCATCTTAACCGAAAACCTTGTTGAGCGACTTCAGCATACGCTCCCCGCGAACTCGGCACTGGTTGAGTTTGTGGAGTATCTCAGAGGAACCGAAGTAGATTCGAATGTCGTAGCGCCGCACTACGCGGCGGTCGTCCTCACGCGTTCCACTCCACCACAACTCTTCGAACTTGGCCAATCGAAGGCAATCCATGAGGCGATCGAAGCCTACAGG
>CAYJNF010000575.1:0-2665 GCA_964370915.1 uncultured Chitinophagales bacterium | reverse complement strand
CCTTTTGTCTGCCACAGAGGTTACTGCGATTCTCCCAATGCATAGTCAGCGACATCCTCTGTGACCTCAGTGGCTAAGCTGTCGCCAGCATCTTCTTCACTTCTTCAACACACCGCGTCAGCGGGAAAGCCTGCTGTACTGATCGCGACAGTGCGAGCCATTCCTCGCGTTCCTTTCCCTGCGCTGTCTTCTTTTTATCCTGAAGCTGCCCGCCCAGTTTTAGATTCTTGATTGTTATCTCGCCTCGCGCAAACTCATCGCTACCGATAATGACCGCGAGGGGAATCTGCTGACGATTCGCGTACTGCAATTGTTTGCCGAGCGACTTCTCTTCACCCAGGTACATTTCCGTATTTACACCAGCCTGACGCAACTCTCGCGTTATTCTCTGATAGTCGGGCAAGCGGGAAGGCTCCATCACAGTTACGATGACTTTTGCTGTGGACGGTGCGAGTTCATGCAGACCGAGTTTCTCCATCGCTGCAAACAAGCGGTCAACGCCTATCGACGCGCCCACAGCCGGGATTGCTCTTCCCAGAAATCTCTCGACAAGCCCGTCGTATCGTCCACCGGCAAACACAGATCCAAACTCCGGTGCATCATCGAGACTCGCTTCGAACACCGGCCCTGTATAATAATCCAGTCCGCGGGCAATGCTCAAATCAAGCTGCACATTCTCATCAGGAATACCGAGCGCGTCGAGGGAATCGCAAACGAACCGCAGCTCATCAGTTGCGTCTTTTGCCGAATCAACATTCTGAAACAATCCGCTCAGTGATGCAAGGACTTCCCGCCTTTTTCCTTTTGGCAAAACAACGAATTCTTTGATCCGCCCGACTTGATTTGCGCTGAGTCCCAGGCCGGGAATCTTATCGCCAGAAACATCAATGCGCCCGTTCGTCAATTCTGCGGCGACACCATCAAGACCGATCTTGTCCAGCTTATCGAGAATGCGGAAGACGTTGTGCGCACTTTCGTGCGAAATCCCGGCAAAGTCCAACAGACTATTGAGCACTTTTCTGTCGCTGAACTTGATAGTAAACCGTTCGATGCCCAGCGCCATGAGTGTGTCGTACATTGCGCAAAGAATTTCCGCATCAGCGGCAAGCGATGAAACGCCGACCGCATCGAGGTCAAATTGGATGAACTCGCGGAATCGTCCGGGATCGGGCTTGTCCGCGCGCCACACCGGCGCAACCTGATAGCGGCGGAACGGCAATTGCAGATCGGGATATTGCGCAACAACCCGTGCGAGAGGAACAGTCAGGTCGAAACGCAGGGCGACATCTTCTTTTTCGGGATTCTGAAACGCAAAGATCTGTTTGGTGTTTTCTTCGCCATAACCCATCAGCGTTACCCGGAATTCCTGCGCCGGCGTATCGAGTGGTTGAAAGCCGTACCGTTCATACACCGCGCGGATGGTCGCGATCATCTTGAGGCGCGCATTCATTTGTGCCGGAAGATAGTCACGAAAGCCGCGAAGCAGTCTTGGCTCAACAATTTTCTGGTCGGACATACCTGGGATTCATAAGTGGATAACGAGGCGGGATACAAGACTCTTGCATCAGCACGCCACTAAAGTTACTTGAAATGCCGGAGGAAATCAATTCTGCACTTGCACCTTGCCCGTCGGCGCATGTCTGAACGTGAGGGGTAGATTTTCATCCCGCAATTCGTGAAATTTCTCCCGTTACACATGGAAAGAACGTATGACAGAGGCCTCCATACCTCAGGAAGAAGTTGAGACCGCAGTTGAGGATATTGTTCAGTTCATTCCCCGGTATCACGTCGTGCTTCTCGACGACGACGACCATACGTACGACTATGTGATTGAAATGTTGATGGACATTTTTGGTCACAGCATGGAGACTGCGTACCAGATGGCATGTGAAGTCGATTCGAGCAAGCGGGTCATCGTCAGCACCACCCACAAAGAACGCGCAGAGCACAAGAAGCAGCAGATTGAGTCTTACGGAGCCGACTGGCGAATGCCAAATTGCAAAGGATCAATGTCCGCAACGATCGAACCCGCGGAGTGATGGAAATCCTGAGGGTGTCACGACGCAGTCGGAACGACCGAAGGATATTTCAATTTTTGAGATGGTAGGGTTTGGGGAGTTGTTTTCGAGTTCAGGGTTAGGTTTCTGGATTCTGGATTCTGGTTTCTAGTTTCTGGTTGTGACTTGTGACGTCTGACCTCTGACTTCTGCTTCTCAAAGGGCGACCGCGTTTGTGCCGAGGTACGCGGCTCCGCCTGCCTGACGGCAGTCAGGCTTCGCGCCATTCACTTCAGTCTTGACGGGGAACACTCTACGAGTCGCAGACCTGCTGGTGGCCCATAAAATGAATGCCGATTGCGGATTTCTGAACTGTTCTCTTACCCTTGACTCAGTCTATACAAAAAAGCCCGCCGATATTCTCGACGGGCTTTCTGTTTTTGAAACAGCGTGCGTTACTTCAACAGCATTAACTTCTTCACTGAATCGAAATTGTCCGCCTGCATGCGATAGATATACACGCCACTTGCAAGAGAGACTCCGTTCAACGTTACCTGATGATACCCTGCATCCTTCTGTTCATCCACAAGCGTCGCGACAATCTGCCCGAGAATATTGTAGACCCCGATTTTGACACGCGATGCTTTCGGCAACGCGTAGCTGATTAG
>CAYJNF010000574.1:0-2666 GCA_964370915.1 uncultured Chitinophagales bacterium | reverse complement strand
CCCCACAACATGATATTCCGAAACATATTGAAGTAGAAGTACGACGTGTAGAGATGACCTATTTTGTCGATGCCTTGTGCATGTCCGTTCAACCAGTTCTCCGACAGAAAATGAAAACCGCCACCGGCATTTCTCCACCAACTGTCATACGACCAGTAAAGCGAGAGCGCGAGGAGCCCGCCCACTGTTGATGTTGCCACAACTTTCCGACCGGTAAATTCGGGTTTGAAGAGGAATCCGTCGGTAATGCGCAGGGAATCTTGCGCACTGCAAACTGACGCGGAGACGATGAGCAAAATGACAATCGTCTTTTTCATTGCTTATCAGAAGTCAAGGAATGCCGAAATGAGATTCAGTGTTGTTTTGGTGAGATAGAACTGCCCGCGGTCATCAAAGCCTGTACGAAACGTGTAGGCTATTCTCAAGCTTGTATGCGAGCGCGGGAGAACACGGCAGCCGATTTGGTAACTCTGGATGCTTCCCCAACCGACTTCTTGTTTCACCTTAATGTCGAACGCACCATACAATGTCACTTCTTCATGCAGCGGAATGTTGCCGAACGTCGCGCCGAACTGCAGCAGCCATGGCCGGAATTGGATTGGCTGGGTGCCGTAGCTGTAGTTGAATCCACCGTACACATATCCCCTGATTGCATCGATGTTACGTCCCGCGGCGATGGTGAAGTAGTCATTCACATGTTGAATGGAGCGCTTGCCGAGGAGTTCAAGAGCATCGTCGGCAAAATGGCAACTGATGTGCCCGAGTCCCGTTCGGAGCGACCAATCGCCAAAACGAAAATCGATGGGGAAATCGACTTTGTAATCAATGGTGTAGACGGTGAGATGGCGGGGAGTTTTGATGAGCCTGTTGAAGATGGTGACCGCGACGCTTGCCTGAATGTTCGTTTTGTCGAAATCGAGTTGCAGCATCGGCACCGAGCCGCCAACCGCGCCGATCCATTCCCTGTTCTCTGTCACCCGTGAAAGTGAAAGCTGATGTGCAAGGCCATCTGCCGTGAACAGAGGGAATATTTTTTTTGCGGGGAAGAAGCTCAAGCGGGGAAGCGAATCCACTCCTTCAGAAGAATACGCGGGCGTAAAGAACATGACTGGCAGTGTTGCCAGTAGAATGACCTGAAGATAACGACTCATAGCAGCAAAGCTTATTAACAAAGGAATAGTTCGGAATAGTGATCTGACCAGGTTCATCATCTGGTCGCATTCAACGATGAAGGGGAATGACGAAGCTTCATACGGGCGAGTAATACCAGACGGGATCCGGTATCAATATATCATTTGAACGGAGGAGATTCAACAATCGGAGTCCCTGCGATTGGTCACTTCACGAAGATGAATGGCCGCAACTTGTCGAGCGTTTTCTTGCCGATACCCTTGACGTTCGTGAGTTGGTCAATGGACGTAAGACGGCCTGCCGTCTTGCGGTAGACAATTATCCGTTCAGCCATTGCAGGACCTATGCCCGGCAGCATAACAAGCTGTTCTTTGCTGGCCGTGTTGACATTAACGGGCTGAGTACGTTTGGAATGAGAAGATATTTTTGGCTTCTGAGTCGTGGCAGACACGCGGGATTGCGTAGGAGTGGTTGATGAATCGCGTTGAGTGTGATAGAGGTAAGCACTATCGCTCTTTGAATAATCGAATGCCGGAAGGGTACGTTGCGGCCGCATGTACGTCGATCGGAACCATTGGATGCCGGTTCCTGCGAGGAACGTACCGGAGAGCAGCAAAAGCGCCATCGCTTCTCTTCGGGTGAATCCAACCTTCTGCTGTAGCGAGTCGAGGAGGTTCATGGTCGGATCGTCAGATATTGGAAACGACGCTCAGTGTACTACGAAAACGCCTTCTTCATCCTTTCAAAAAAACTCTTGTCGGAGTGTGCAGACTTGTCGCCTTCCTTCGGACTGATATTCTCCGCGTTGGCAAGTTCCTTCAATAGATTCTTTTCAGCGGAGGAAAGCTTCGTCGGCACCCAGACGTTAACGCGAACAAGTTGATCGCCGCGACCGTAGCTGTTGAGGTGCGGAATTCCCTTCTCGCGCATGCGCAGGATGCGCCCCGATTGCGTGCCGGGATCGATCTTGAGTTTTGCACGTCCGTTGAGGGTCGGTACTTCCACTTCCGCCCCCAACGCAGCCTCAGGATAGCTGACGAGGAGATCGAGCACAACATCGTCGTTGTTTCGCGTAAACACTTCATGCGATTCCACTTCGATGATGACGATGACGTCGCCCGGCTGTCCGCCACGGATGCCCGCGTTGCCTTCGCCGCGCAATGAGATATAGTTGCCATCGTTCACGCCGGCAGGAATCTGCACCTTGACAGTTGCTTCGCCCTGCACGCGCCCGTCGCCGCGGCAGGTAAGGCATGGGTCTTTGATGATCTTCCCTTCGCCGCCGCAATTGTTGCAGGTGGAGATGTTCACAAACTGCCCGAACACAGAACGGGAAACCTGTCTGACTTCCCCGGTTCCGCTGCACACCGGACAGGTGATCCGCGAGCTTGATGATTTTGCGCCGCTGCCCCGGCAGGTATCGCAGATAAGGAACTTCTTGATCTTCAGCTTCTTTTCAACGCCCGATGCAACTTCTTCAAGTGAAAGCTTGAGCCGAAGTTTAAGGTCAGACCCCGGCTGGCCGATGGATGTTC
>CAYJNF010000573.1:0-2674 GCA_964370915.1 uncultured Chitinophagales bacterium | reverse complement strand
GAAGATGGCAATTGCCACAGCATCTCGTTTCGCTGATTCCGAATTTCTATTACGCCTTGCGCGACATTATACTGTTTGTATGCAGGGTTCTTATCACGGGTGAGTGTTGTGAAAGTTGTATTGAACAGCAAGGCCAACCCCGCAAGTGCGGCAAACGTTCCGCCGCCCGCCATCACGGGATGCTGCCGTACGAGATGCTGGAAACGGCGGAAGCGCGTAACGGGCCACAGGGGCACCGCCGGAACGCGCGACGAATGCACCTTTGCGGCACGACGCTGAATCTCCAGGGCATGACTCTGAACTTCCGCTTGTGAGGGCGAAGCCGCAAGTCTGGTTTTCACCTCCCGATAGAACGCGGTCATGCGCTCGACCGTCTCACGACATCCAATACACTGTGTGAGGTGGTGATCGATCTCCTGCGTTCGCCCGGCCACACTCGCCGAACCGAGCACGTAGAGTTCAAGCGTATGTTCGTTAGGATGTTGCACTCTATTCTATACTTGTTCCAATGGATCCAGTGTGCCGAATCGTATGGACAATTACTGTTTCAACGATGTGCCGATTCGCTCATAGATGAAGTGCGTCACGTATTCCAGTCGCGCCTTATGGTGTTTGCGATACTCCGTTTCGGTCAATTCGGGCATTTTCTTGACGAGAACCTTGTAGAGTGATACGTCGTGTCCATCATTCTCGACCACCTTCTTCATCAGCAGTTCTTCCGCCGTGGCGATATAGTTGCCGAGTGTGTCATCCGAAAGTTTGCCTGTCCGGACGTAGGTTTGAGTGAATTTCCTGCGCGCATCGTTGCAGGCTTCATGAATGAGCGTCACTGCATCTTCCGCATCAAGGTGAGGCGCATGCGGCTGGCCGCATCCATGCGCCGGAAGTTGTTTTTCCATAACATCCTTCATCACTGCCGCCAGCAGAAACATGGGGATCGCGCGGCATCGGTCTGTTTGTTGACGTAGTGCCAGGGCGAGTCCGGCCATAAGCTGCGGCACATTTGAGGTCATCGTTCCGTATTCAAAACACAGCCGTTCCAGTTCTTCGCGCTGAAACTGCGGACACTCCAACAGAGGATCGGCGTCAACCGGAACAATATGCAACTCGCCAAAGCGATCGATCTCAACAAAGTGCTTCATCGATTGAACTGCGTTCTTCACATTGCGAAGTATTCTTGCCTGAACGGTGTCGCTTTCGCTGAGCAGGCGGAAGAGATGATTGTTGACTTTGGCGAAGACAAGTCTGCGGAACAGAATGAGGATGTGTGCCTCATCGGATTTCGCTACATCAAAGCCTTTGAAATACACCTTCAATTCAATGAGGGTTCCTTCGTCGTCGCGCCGGAAGAGATCGGCAATGCAATCGTACGCGAGATCGGATTGATCAAGATCGTGCATCTGCATCAGCTTCCATGCACTGCGCTTGAGCCTGAGACTGGACTCTGCGAGGGACAATGCAACCCTGACAAGTGTCTGCAACTCGGGATGAGTCAGCGCTCGTTCCGCGAGTGCAACCACGGCAGCGAGCAATGGGCCGTGCGTTTCCGAAGACGGCGATTCCATGGATTTCCGCTGAAGATTTCTACTGGCCAACGAGATTTCAGGAATGCGGAGAGATAGTGCGCTCATGCTTCCGTTAGAGAATACGCAATGGAAGTCTGGAAGTCAATCGGGCGCCAGAGGCTGACTTCCGATTGCAGAGGCCGACCGATAACAGCGATTCTTGCGGAGAAAAATAGTACATTGATCAAGAGAATACACGAACATTTTCAACAGGGACAATCAATGAAGACACTATTCGTTATGCTACTGGTCGTCATGTCGTTCGCCGGCACGCACGCGCAGGATGCTGAAGGCTGCACGGACCATCCAATGTTGACACGAATGCCGGAGTATTTCATCTCGGGATGTTCGAACTCCTATAATCAGGTCCAGGTCGCAACAGGAGTTGCCGATGGCGAACATCAGATGAAGACTCTCGAAGGAACTGTTTCCGTTCTGGAATATGCCTACATCCCGGAGAAGGAAGGAAAACTCCCGAGCTGGTTTCAGGTGGTAAAAAACTATTCCAACGCGATCACGAAGATCGGAGGAAACAAGATTTTCACCGACCCCGGCATCGCTACCTTTCTTGTGACCAAAGGGGGAAAGGAAACCTGGATTGGGATGGAACTCAATACCTCGGATGCCGAGGGAACGAATCTCTATTCGTACAACGTCAAGGTTATTGAGATAGAAGCAATGAAGCAGGAGATTACCGCCAACGAAATGCTTGATGAGCTGAACAAGAGCGGGTTCATTGCACTGTACATCAACTTCGAGACAGGCAAAGCCGACATCAAACCCGAGTCTCAAGCGATCGTGGATCAGATTGCCGAGATGTTGAAAGCGAATGCTTCACTCAACGTGAGTATCGAGGGACATACCGACAATGTCGGATCGGCCGCTTCGAACAAGACGCTTTCAGAGAACAGAGCAAAGTCGGTGATGAACGCCATCCTTGGGAAAGGGATCGAAAAGTCCAGACTCTCGGCCAAGGGTTGGGGACAGGAGAAGCCAGTTGGAGATAACAAGACAGAAGACGGCAGAGCAAAAAATCGACGTGTTGAAATTGTGAAGAAGTAGAAGTCCCTCACTTGAGACAGCAAGCAAAGCCTCACGCGCAGTGAGGC
>CAYJNF010000572.1:0-2677 GCA_964370915.1 uncultured Chitinophagales bacterium | reverse complement strand
GTATTTGACCAGGAACGCCAGTGCTGAGAGAATCGTACCCAAGTGCTTTTCCGCCTGCCGACAGAAACTCTCTATCTCCTCTGCTGCCACCTTGCCACGGAGAAGCTCCACCCTCATCTCCTCCATAAAACGATGGGCAACATCAAGCATTTCATTCTGCAGTGCTCCAGCGAGACTGGAAACTTCATCAACAAATGGCGTTATGCCGTTTTCATCAAGAAATTGTGCGACTGCCACAATCAGTTTAACATATTGGAACGTCGGTTGGCTTTCGGCGCTGAGCGCAAAAAAACTATTGAATTCAACGAGATGTTCTTCATTGAGTCTGAGCGCGGGATTGTCGTAACGGGCGTCCCAGAGCTGGGACAACACCGTGAAGCAGAAAAATTCGGCAACCGTTTCATACGTCAGCACCAATTGTCGCAGCCGCTGCACATCGATGGTATTACCTGCGAAGAGTTTGCGCAACTGCTCTCCTATTGGTGCCGGAAAGCTGTCGATAATCTGCTGGCGCACCATCCGCAGGTCCTGGCGCTTGCTCTCTTTGGCGGCGTCCCACAACACACCCACTTCTTGGCTCTGCGCGGCAACGGCGTTAAAAAGTGTTTCGATCAACTCAGTGTTCACCGTCGAGCCGTTTTTGGCTGATACTGCGGCGCCGCGAACGATCACCTGATGCTCGGCGAATTCCGGTAGTTTCCATGTAAGCGCTTCTTCACCATTGCTATTTACATACAGTCCCCACAGCACACCGGTGACCGCACCTTCTTTTTTGCCTGCTCCGCTAAAAGCGCGAAACTCACCTACTTCCTTGTCGTTGCCGTAACGGGTGGCGACAAACGCTTTAGCAGTCTGGAAGGCCTTTTGAATGGATGCCTGTGCGGCAAGCGCATGGTAAAACTGCTCGGCAAACTCAGTAGCCATTTCATCATTGATAGAAACAGAAGTCGCGATGACCGCCTTCACGCCGCAGGAAAACAGTTTCTCAACCTGATCCTGTGTAGCACAGCCGTTCAAGAAGACTAATTGCAGCACCTTTTGCTGTCCCATCAATTGCGCCAAACCTGTGGCATTGGCCATCTCCGCCTTGCCTCCACCGGTTTCCAATTGCAACTGTGTGCCGTCGGCGTGTCCCCCGTAATGAAAAATCGCGATCTGGTCTTTGTAGCGATTGAACAGATCGAAAATATCCTCAATCGAGGTGTTCTCCTCCTTGTGCACCTGGATATATCCTCTGTCATTGTACTCCTGCAAAGCCTTGAAAATGTTCTTTCGCTCTCGAACAATCATCTGGAGATAATCATCCAGGTTATTCGAAAAGGCAAGAATGATGATGGGTTTGATGCTGGTTTCGCTCATGGAATGCTCATGTTTGATCGAGTTTGTCTGTCACCATTCCACAGTCTTGAGTACCTCTTGCCCCGCTTCAGAGACAAAATAATTCAGATGATGGCAGCCCACATTCTTTCGGACCGGCGTTATCGCTCGTTTGCTTTCGACGCCGAGAATACTCCCAACACTGACGGCAATATCGTTGGCTTTCATGCCGAACAACGTCTCGAACACAGAACTCTGTCCGACCTTTGCCAGCATTTTGGCAAAGAATTGATCGGACGGCTCCTTGTACTCGTCAACATCACCCGCTAATATCGTGTACCGAATGCCAGGATCGTCACTCGTATTGAGTGTTTTGATGAAATCGGATGATGGATTCATCTGCTCGAGCGTCGGCGTGATTTTCTTCGAGCGATTCAACAGCAAGAGGACGGCACCGCTGAAGGGAATGAACATCGGCACATAGTTCACCGACAAACCCGTCAGCACGTTCAAAATCTTTCGTGCCCCGTCGATCTTGCCGAACGGCGAACCGTTGTTGGGCGTCCCACACATGACCAGATGATCGACGATCCTATTGCCCCCTTCGCGCTCGATAAACCAGCGTGACACCAGACCGCCCATCGAATGCACCAGCAGCGTGAGTTTCTTGTTGTCGTTCTCGTGCAACCCGGCTGCTGCTAATTGCGATTTGAGTTTCTGCGCGGTCTCTGCAATCGGTGTGCTGAGGTTCTCATAATCGTATGTCAGAACAAGATCAAATTTCTGATTAAGACCGGTCGCCTTCACGCCTTGTGCCATGGCTTCGGTGTCGCCGATAATGCCATGCACCAGCAGCAAGACATTTTGTGCTGCGGCAACCTTGTCGGCAACGTTGCTCTTCTGATACTCAAACGAGCCGTCGGTCTTGTACTCCACCCAACGCAACTGATTGACGTTTTCCTGTTTCAGGTACGTCTTGAAGAAGTATAACTTCAGCGACCCGCCAAGGCTGCGGCGATTATCTGGAATGTCGGGAATATGATCGATGCTGATGTGTGTGGTGCCGCTTTCGTCTTTGTACGCATCGCCGCCGAGGAAGGCATGTTGTCCATCGAAAACAAGAGGAAGAACGCCTTCATTATCCTTCAACGAAACGTTCACTTCTATTTCCAGTGGATTCTCTTTCAGCTGTTCTGCGTTCTTAATATCCGTCAATTCCAAAATGCTCTCGTTATCGCCACGAGTGCCGGCAAAGTTGAGCATCTCCAATCCTTGCCGCTCCAGAAATTTGTAGAAATCACTTCCCTCGCCGACTCCGCGCGTCGGAACAGCCGCACTGCGTGTTGGAACAGCCGCGGCA
>CAYJNF010000571.1:0-2677 GCA_964370915.1 uncultured Chitinophagales bacterium | reverse complement strand
ATCATGGTCATGTCCCCATCAGTCATCCCAATCTTCCCACGCGTGGCGGAATCCGACCGCGCCAGCTCCGAAGAGTGAGTGGAATGAAAAATGAATGAGATGATCGGAATTGACGATGTACTCCAGGTCGAGTCCGCCGTACCCCAGATTGACGTACTCCTGTCCGAACAATCCAATGGAGTGCGCATGCACATTGTTCGCAAGACCGTATCCTGCCAGACCGATGGAGAATGTATGGTCGATGATCCATCCGCCGCGGGCACCGACCAGCACGCCCGCCTTGTTGTTCACCGTCGTGTACTTCACAACAACTGCTCCGTACCCGCCATGCTCAATCTCTGTTGAGCCAAGAAGCGTCTCCTCCTGCGCAAGCGCCGACGCGGAGACGAGCAGCGTAAGAACCAAGATGACTGATTTCATAGAATTTACTCCTTTATTCCTTGTTGTTAATCAAGTTGATCGATGCAACCAAAAATGGCTGAAGCCGTTTCCATAAATGTGGTGTTCTTTTGTCTCAGCCAAGAAACATGTCTCAGCCAAGAAACAGGTTGTGTATTTCTCGTCGGAACTCATCCCCTCTACGAGGTCGTAGACCCGGCCCTTCTCTTGGAAAGTGAAGGGGGCGAGCACGGATTCCAAAAGTCCCTCTCTTGGCAAGAGAGGGATTTAGGGTGAGTTCGGTACTTCACACAGGCTCCGTAACTGTCTCTTATGGATTACTTTCTTTTACCCTCGATACAAACAAACGGAATTGTCAGCCGCAACTCGCCCCTGCTGTCGAGCGAGCGAATTGAGATTTGCTTCAAGCCTGTCAAACACCACCGACACATCCTCTGCGTCCAAGACGTGCTGCCACGGCTCGATGAACGCAAGTCTCATAAAGAAATGATTGAGAAGTGACGATCCGTCCAGAAATCGCATTGTGAACGAATCTTCTTTCACTTTTGCAATCGCGAATCCCTGTTGTTCGAGAAGGTCCGTCATGAACGAAACAGGCTTCCTCTTTGAGAAGATGTGCTCATTCAGTCGCGTCACTTCGTTGATCTTGCCGAGTGATCGGAGTGTCTCTTCATACACATCATAAAACTCCCGCATCGTGCCCGGAAGATTCGCGGTGATGAGAAGTTGCGCACCCGGTTTGCAGACACGCGCGCATTCGGCTACCGCTTTGGGTTGATCAGCTACGTTGTTGATGCCATTGTTCGAGACGATCACATCGAAGAACTCGTCTTCAAACGGCATCTGCTCCGCAACGCCTTCAACAACTTCGACGCTCCCGATATTCATTTGCGCAGCTTTGGCGAGGGCACGTTCAACACCGGCAGTCCACGGATCGAGTCCGTACACGCGGCACGAATCGCCAAGGCGTTGTGCGAGTTCCAACAGCGGAAAACCGGTCCCGAAGCCAAGGTCAAGCACATTCATCCCGGCCTTGTACACAACCTCATCGAGCAACGACAAGCCGAACGGCGCCGACCAGAGAGGAAGTTCGTCGTAGACCTGCAGCAATTGAAGGTCAGAAGGATTGAATGGATGAATCGGTTTGCGCATGGCGGCCAAAAAAAATGGCAAGGTGAATTACCCGGGATTTTCGGGATTACCTTGCCAAATGAGAAATAACGTTGAATCTCTTGAAATCTAGTCAGTTCATACGTGAAAATCATCATCTTGTTGCTGGAACAATCTCTCTTAAAAATAATTAAGGGCACCTCAATGAGATGCCCCCATACAAACGGAACTCGCGAACATGGAGCGACTCTACCCCTACAGCAACATTTGGCCCCACACCCCATCCCAGTCTACATCGGGAAATTGTTTGTAAACCTCAGGCCTATTCAATCCCAAGCGTCTTGAGAATCTTTGCAAATCCCTGATAGGTAAGGCCCGACATGGAAGCTCCCTGAGAAATCCGATGATTGGCGCGGCGGAGGACGTCGGTGAAGTACGCCCGCTTGAACCTGAGGTCGGCCTCCTTGTATTTGGGAAGAACCTGAAAGCGCGTCGCGAAGCACACCATGCACTCATCGGGGTTCGGCTTCAACAATCCGAAATGCGGAAAGTCGTCGAGCTTCAGAACTCTGCCTGTCGAATAGGCGAGCGCACTCTTTATCCAGTTTTCAAGTTCACGCACGTTGCCCGGCCAGCGATAGGCTTTCAGGGCGGCAATCACCTCCGGAGAAAGTTCGTACCCGTTCCCTTCGGGGTTCTTGCCGTGGCGCTTTAGGAAGTAGTACGCAAGCGGCTCGATATCGTCGATGCGATCCCTGAGAGGCGGAATCGTAAGCTTCACGCCGCTGATGCGATGATAGAAATCCGAGCGCATTTGTTTTTTCTCCACCACGTCTTCGAGCTGCTCGTTCGTTGCAATGATCAGCCTGACGTTCAGCTTCTTCTCCGGCTTTGTCGGATCCTGCCCGACACGCGCAATTGATTTGTATTGCATGAAATGCAGAAGTTTCAATTGAATGGATTCGCCCAGGCTGGAAATTTCCGGAATGTACAACGTGCCGCCATCCGCCGCCTCGAGTTTCCCGATCTTCGCTTTTTCGGCACCGGAAAATGCACCACGTTCATGGCCGAACAACTCCGATTCAATGAGCGTCTCCGACAGAGCCATCATCGACACGGCGAGAAACGGCTTTTCCGACCGCACGCTTCGCCTGTGAATCTCGTAAGC
>CAYJNF010000570.1:0-2678 GCA_964370915.1 uncultured Chitinophagales bacterium | reverse complement strand
TGCGCTGTTGAAGTAGACGAAGTTGTACTGTCTGACCGGTGAAAAGTTCTGTCCGGTAATCGTAATTTCGGTTACGCCGGCAAGGGCGCTGTCCGCCGGCGCAACAGTCGTTATGACGGGCGTAGGTCCCTGACCAACATTCTGGTTGTAGAGGCTCGCCGGCGGTTCTTCCTTGCATCCCGCGGTCAATACGAGTATGCCTGCAAGAAGACAGCCAGCGTACTTCTGAAATCGTAAGAGAGTTTTCATGGGTCTTGTCATAGCCAAGTGAATTAGAAAGTCAGGTGAAGGGAGAACCGATGCACAGTGCCGAACACACCAAACGGCGTGTACGCGTAGTCGGCACCGATCAACCCGCCATCCATGTTATAGTCCTTTGAAGCGCCGACGCCGAGCGAAATGCCTTCTTCATCGGCGCCCGTGATGTATCCACCGCGAAGAGCAACGAGGTCCATAAAATAGTACTCGCCGCCAATCCGGATCTGTTCGGGAAAGTCGCGGGAATGTTCTGCATCGAAGCTGAGCATGAAGCGCTGGTCTTTCGGATCGACATCGAAAATGCCGAGCATGTTCATCGAGAGACCAATACGGAAGGTCAGCGGCAGCTGGAAATTCTCTTCAATGTAGCTGATCTCTTTCGAGAAATTACGGATGCTCATGCCGAATTTGAGGTTCTTGAACCCCGTGTTGTAGAGAACGCCGAAGTCGAACGCCAGAACGCTGAGTTGATATGACCTGTAATCCGACGGCACGTCATTGGTCTTCGTGACCGCGAGGTACCCACCGCCGAGATTTTGCCGAACATATTTTACCGCTCCGCCGATCGAGAACCGCTCACTCAATGCGTTGGCATACCCAAGTCCAACCTGGACTGCTGTCGGGCTGAATGTCCCCGTTTCCGTGTACTGTTTCGTGTTGGCGGGATCCGGAGAACCGATGGTTCCGATGAAGTCCCCGTAATCGACGGACTGGACGGAAACTCCAATGACTCCCCATTGACCCTCCATCGGCGCGATGGCAAGACTTGCATAGGAGTAATTGATATCAGCAATCCACATTGTTCTCCCGGCCGTGAGATCAGTGAACGTGGCGAGGCGGGCCATGCCGGCGGGGTTGTAAAACATGGCACTTGAATTCCCGTCAACCGCCGTCATCGCACCTGACATACCGGACGCGCGGGCATCCATTCCGACGGAGAGCCACTTCATGCCGGACTGCGCAAGCTTCTGTTGAGCAGTACTGCCGGTATGCAGGCTCGTGCCGACGACGATCAAGATAATGAGACAACGTAATGTTCTTTTCATAGTAGATACCTGCTATCGTATGACAACGAATTTCTGAATCGCACGGCCACCGGTTTTGGTATCTTCGATGACGGCAATGTAGACACCACTGACGACAAGCTGGTCGGATGACGTTATGCAATCCCAGTGCTCATCGCCGCTCCCGTCTGCGTGTTCGATTGTTCGGATGAGCTCTCCAATTTCCGTGTAGATCTTGATCGTACAGTACCCCGGAATCTCATAGAACGCGATTCGGTTCTTATTGGTATTCCCGGGTCCCAGTCGAGTGTCGACACTCGAGTTGGCGATATACGGGTTCGGGACAATCCTCACTTGCGACGGCTGTCCGCTGATGATCGAACCTCCCGCCTGACGTTTCAGAAACGCCGGGTCGTACGTTTGCGACATGACCCGGTTGCTCGTCAGGACTGCACCTGCAGGAGTGCCCGCTCCGCCTGCAGTCGGATTGCTAAATGCAACGATGTAATAAAAATTCGCGTAGCCGCGCAATGCACTCGTGTCGTTAAAGCTTCGTTCCGATCTTCCTGCCACGTACAGAAGTGTATCGTTCAGCGCGTCGTATCTTCCAACGGCGCGATAGATGCGGAAGCCGGCAAGATTCGGATCATTATCGTCGTAGAGTGTCCACGTCAAAGCAATCTTGTCGCCGCCCGATACGATATTGATCGATTGGGGGGGCAAGGGAGCCTGCGGTATGTTGTACCCCGACCTGTACGATGCAATCGCACGTCGCATTGTTGCAAAGAGTGAATCTCTTCCTGTGAACACGGAATCGTTCTTTGCCTTTGCATTGATAGTTCCGGCCTTGAACCGGCGTCCGACAGAAACCTGCTTCGCGCGATTCAAGCCGCCGGCGGCTTCCGCCATGACGACCTTTACTTTTTGGCCGGGGGCTAGTCGGTACGGTCCATACCCATTTGCCGAAGAAATTCCACCAGAGGTTCCCATCGAAGGATCGCCAGTCGGACTCGTAAAGTTGCCCGCTGGTTCGATGAGCGCAGCATGCCGATTCGGGTTGTGACCTTCTCGTATCCACGCAAACTCAGCATTCATGCCGGCCACACTGAATTGATCGTTGCGGAAATTCAGCGGGTCATCCGAACCCTTCCATGTTGTTGTCGAGGGCTGCGCCGGATCGTCGGTGGAATCTGTTGCAGACTTGCTTGCATGGATTGTTACGACACCGAGGAACGCCGATGATGCAAGACGACCGATCGTGTCCGCTTTATCCCAGTACGGGCTATCCCAAATTGGCGCGCCGATGTTGTCGTAGCGTGTCCATGAAGGATATTTTCCATGCCACGAGTATTGACAGCGAAGACCGGCACCGGTCGTGTCGGTATACGGCGGCGTAACACCGTCACCGCGCGTGTC
>CAYJNF010000569.1:0-2684 GCA_964370915.1 uncultured Chitinophagales bacterium | reverse complement strand
CTTTTGCAGTATGAATGCCATTGACTGCCTGATTCCATTGCAGTGTCAACGTATCATTGGCGCCCGCAGGCAACGGTCGCGGATTATTGATCGGTGTTTGACCGACGCCATTAACTTGCCACGCGATTTGGTATGTTGATTCGGCAAACGTGCCAACGTTCCTGACTATTGCCCGAAGTCGAACAGTATCTGCAAGCGTGAACGAGGCCTTTATTGGCTCGAGAGCCACGCTCGGCGAGCCATCATCAGCGAGGTCCGTCGCCGTGGAGGCGACATCAACTGTTTTCGGGTCAACTGACTGTGTTGGTTGCGGAAGCAGACTTGTTGAAAAGGTCTTCGCTAGTGATGCCACACCAATGTCGTGCACGCTGACAGGATTGAAATAGGTGAAGATCTTCCCGTTGGAAGTGACAGCCCATCCATTCGCGATATTGCCGGACGTTACGAAGCTCATGTGTTCAAACGTGCCGGTGACTGTGTCAGTGAAGTCCTGACGCCACGTCGCGCCGAGATTGTTGCTCACCTGAATGGTGGTGCCTCGTGTTTCCCAGAAGTCGAGCGTGCCTGCTGAAGCCGCGCTGTAGATAGCTCCAGTCGTGCCGACAGTAACAGCGCTCCACGTGGCACCTCCGTCGGTAGTGCGAGCGGCGTTGCCATTGTTGCCACCTGTGACACCGTTCAGTGTGTTGATGAACGATAAGCCCGCGGTGAACGTGGCGGTGCCGGGAAGATTGGCCGATGCCCAGGTTGTTCCGCCGTTCGTTGTTCGATAGACTTTTGGCGGCGAGCTATTGGATGTGTACCAGAGGTGCGTCGTGCCGAGTGCCGCAAATCCGTTATTCGATCCGGCCTCGGATCCGACTTGAACCGGAGCGTTCGCTGTGTCGCGCACCCACGTCGCTCCGCCGTTCGTCGTTCGAATGATTGTCCACTTACCACCAACCGGATCGCCCTGGGCAATTCCATTCGTCACATCGAACATGTGAATTGCATTGATGAAACCTCCTGGCTGCACATACACGGTATCCCATGATGTTCCGCCATTGGTTGTGCGGAAGATGAATGACGTCGTCGACGGCGTTCCTGTGGTAAGTGCAGTTGTTGCGCTCGTGGCGGCGATGTTGTACAAATCCATTGTTCCAATGTTGCCTCCACCCACGTTTGCCCACGCGATTCCTCCATTTGTCGTGCGCAGGACTTTGCCGCCGGCACCAGCTGCCCAGACAATCTGCGCAGTAACTGCTTTCACGCTGTACAGCGCTGTTGTGATGCCGGAAGTCTGTGCGCTCCAGCCCGGTGTCCCGCCGGGAGCGTAGTGAACCTCACCGACAAGCGCGCGCGAGGTGAAAAACGAGCCTGTCGTTGTAAAGGGTACGGATCGTGAGTCACCTGTCACCAGCGTCAGGTTGGCGTCTGAGTATATGCTGTAGGGCGGAGTTCCCGTTCCGAAATAGCGCGGTCCTGCACCAGTGAATCGGAGTGCTACACCAACGGTATCACCTGCCCCGATCGAGATTGTCGGAAGAGCAAAAAGTTCTGAGATTCCGCTGCCGGTCGGGCCTTGGACGACGGGGACCGTACCGAGCGATGTCCAGCCTGCCATCGAACTGCCGGGGCCGGAACCAACCGGTCCACCGAGTGCAGTGCCGGTACGCGTCAGGACCTCCACGTTGAAGCTGGCCGCTGCTGCCGCGGTGCTTGCAGTTTTCATGTGTGTTACATCGATGGGCACTGGACCGGCGATGAAGTTAAGGAAGATTGCGTAATTTGTCGCGCCGCCATTGTTGGACGGCCCGGGATTCGCCGGGAGTATTTGTGCAGAAACAGTGCGGACAAAAAAGAAGATACTACATGCAAGAGAAAAAGCCTTCAGAGAAGAGTTCATATATCCTCCTTATGAAAGAAGTTTAGTCGACTAAATTATCTCCTCACTCTTCAGACCCAATGACACATAAACCTGTTATATCATACATCTCCTTGCGCTTGTGATTTGAACTGTGATTTGAAAAGCTCGTAGCTGATACGTGTCGTGAATCGTTGAAGTGTTACCAGTTCATTGAGCTTAAACTCTCGCAACGTTGTTCGCAACTTCAGTCGCAAGTTTGTTCTTGGAAATAGTCGGCTCAGTGTGTATGGCGCTGTTCAGGCCTTACGCGATGCAACACATCTCATATGCATATAAAAGATCGGATGGAAGTTGAACGGCGTGTTTCCCGGAGATTGGCAACTGCTTCTTCTGTATGAACGTATCAAAGGCAAGAACCAAAGTCAAGGTGTCCGCAAAATAATAGGTCGGCGCTGGGTATAACAGGTCAACACAAAGGCCCCGTCCACGAATGAACAGGGCCTTTCATGATTCCAATAAACTCCGCCTTCACATGATGCGCCCCGCGCACCTCATCGGATTACTTGAGGAGCAACGCTTTCTTCAACGTGACGAACTGTGCGCCACCATTTGGCGTGGCCTCGAGGCGATAGAAGTATACGCCCGTGGCAACCTGACTGCCGGTCTCATTGCGACCGTCCCAGGTCACGTTGTAGAAGCCTGCCCTCTGGGTTTCATTTGTCAGTTCGGCGACACGCTGGCCGAGCACATTGTAGATGCTCAGGTTCACACGCGCTGCTTCCGGCAATGAATAGCTAATGGTAGTCGTCGGGTTGAAGGGGTTTGGATAGTTCTGCAT
>CAYJNF010000568.1:0-2684 GCA_964370915.1 uncultured Chitinophagales bacterium | reverse complement strand
AAGCTCACCGCCATAGTGAAGCAGTCGCAGCCCGATCTCGATCAATCCCGGCAGGAGGAACGGAAAGATGAACATCAGAACGATGAAGAGTCTCCGCCGTTCAGGAGTAAGTGGTTCAGATGGAGCCGAGTCCTTCGCGGTTCTCTTGGTGTGTTCTTTCTTCTTCATCTGGTGTGAGGGGAGAGTGCATTCAACAAATCTGATGCGGGTTTGAAATCCGGGTTGATGGCGAGGGCCGCCTCAAGATGGCTTGCAGCAAGATCGCGCTTTCCATCCCGGGCATACGCGGCGCCGAGAAGGTAGTTCGCCTCGATCTTTTCTTCGAGACTCTGGGAAATTGCCAATGCCTCTCGAAAAAACGAAATCGCCACTGGCGCGTCCAGCGCAAGCAGGCCAAGCGTTTTGTATGCGTACCACGTCTTCTCGATATCGAGTGAGCGGAGCAGAACACTCGCAGCATCTTCGTTGCGTTCGAGGCGGAGATATGCTTTTGCAAGGAACAGATACGGCGAAACGTTCAGCGGCAAAAGCTTCATCAACGTACGATATTCCCGCACAACATTGCCATAGTCGCGACGAATCTCGTAGTATTGCGCCGCTTCAACATGCGCATGTTCATAGGAGGTCTGTCCCCGAACCCACGAGAAGGCAATCTGTCCGAGCGTGTCATCGGACGCCGGCATCGCGATGGGTCGCTCATCGTTTCGGAACGGCCATCCTGATGTGAGCATGTCGACCCGCATCTGCGCTGCACGTTCATCAAGGTCTGTAACGGTGCGCTCGTCCCAGAGTCTATCGTCAAGCCCTACAGTGCGCTTATTCCACTGATCATGCGTCGCCATGAGTTGATGCCAATGCATCATCCATTGGTATTCCTTCGCGATCAGGAAGTAGCCGCGTGAGTTCGGGTGGAGATGTTCCATCATTAACCCGCTGCCGATAAGAGAGTCGGGGGCATTTGCCTTGAACTTCCGTTCGATATCCACAAAGAACATGATCTTCTCATCAGCAACACTCTTCATCGCTATATTGAAATCGCTGCTCGTCCGGAAACGCAGCATATCGTAGTCACGGGCCTTGATGTACTCACGCAGAGTTTCGGCTTTACGTTGCAGTGAATCGTAGCATTGAGCGAGGTGATAATGTGCATCGGCTCGCAGCGAGTCCTGAGATATTGCAGCGTGAAAATGTTCCGCCGCCACGGCGTACCTCCCTGCGTTGAAGGCATCCACGCCGGCGGTGAACGCGTTGCGGAATGTCTCGCGCTGTTGAAGTGTGAGAGAGTCTGATTCTTCGGAAATGAACGGCGGCTGATCGCGAAGGTTCGACACTTGCGAGCCAACGAGAACCGGAACATCGTGCTTTTCGCAGAGGGTGCGCAAATCGTCGAGGTTCTGTCTGAAGGTTTCAAGAGCAACGTTATAGTCCTTACTGCGATAAGGTATGTACTGTCCCTTTGCCAATCGTTCCATCATTGTCCCACCCGCCGGCGTCTGAGGGACATCATGAAACAGTCCCGTGACCCAGACATAGAAATCGCGCAGGAGCTGAAAAGTTTTCAGGTGCACCAGCTTCAGGTACACACGCGTGAGTGTTCGAGATGAGCCAAGGGTCTCGTTCGATGCGATTCCAAGCGCACCATAGAATTCGTTGTGCCCATCATAGACGATCAAGAGATCCGGCTTGTATGCGAAAAGATCCTCAGCGACGTCGAGCACGGTGAAACTGTTTGTTGCGGTCATGCCTAGATTGATGACCTCAATGCTTCGCTCGGGAAACATCATGCGCAAGCGTTCACGAAGATATGGTGCGAACGCCCCGCCGAACTTGAACGGAAATCCTGCCGTCGTTGATCCGCCAAGACAGAAAATGCGATACGTTGTGTCGGCCTTGTGGACAGGAAAGTAGTCGGGGGAAATATTCGGATTGAAATCAACTCTCGAAAAATATCGGGACGACGCCTCCTGATTCAAGACATAGTATTCCTTGCCGTTGAATTCTTCGGTAATGAAGAGTGAGAGATTGTGTCCATAATCAAACAGCCTGAGTCCTCCTTCGATCACGCCGAGAAGGAGAAAAGGAAAGAGGAGAGTGATGAGGGCGAAGAGTCTTCTCTTCGAATTGTTAGGTGTCGATTCGGATGGTTGCTGGGTAGTATGCAGTGGCTTCACGATCTGGAAATTTCTAGTAAACAATGATGCGTTTCAATATAGAATCTTCTCGAAAAAGAACCAAGAAATATGCTGTTTTCTCACAGATTCTTGAGATTTTACTTGATTCTGACAGCGTGACTCTCTATCTTTGGAAGCGCTTCCAGATCCCCTGCATAGGAATTCGATTTCACGCACATGTTGCTCAGGCACGTAGATGTTATACTGGCAATCGTTGTCTGCATGACACTTCCAATAGCCGCGACATCACAGGTTGATGAAGCACCCACACGTTTTCTTCCCGCGTGGGTTCGCGATGCAATCTTCTACCAAATTTTTCCCGAACGGTTTGCCAACGGCGATCGCTCGAACGATCCGCACAACGTCGAGCCGTGGGGAGGAATTCAGAAATCGAAAAACTACTTCGTCGGAGACCTGAAAGTGATCATCGATCATCACGACTACATTTCTTCGCTCGGCGTCAACTGTCTGTATCTCAACCCGATCTTCTGGTCAACCAGCAATCACAAGTAT
>CAYJNF010000567.1:0-2687 GCA_964370915.1 uncultured Chitinophagales bacterium | reverse complement strand
GGCGTCTACCGTGCGTTGATTGACTATCATGCGAAGTGGTATGCGAAGAATCCCGGCTCCATCGGGACGCGCGAGGGCAAACCAGACGCGCGCATTGAGCCGGACGGAACCGTTCGACTCAGTTCGCGAACGAAGCGGGATATTCTCATGAACAATATCTTCGGAGTTGATACTGACCGGCAGGCAGTCGAAGTAACTCAAATGTCTCTTTACCTGAAGATGCTTGAGAACCTGCCGCCTTCCGAACAGCCGTCTGCGTTCAGCGAAGACGCGCTGCCTGAACTCACCGCCAATATCAAATGCGGCAATTCGCTCATCGGCAGCGATGTGTTTGTCCGGCAGAACGCATCAGGCGCTCGTGCGAGTGAGACAATCAATGCATTCGATTGGCAGTCGGAGTTTTCTGAGATCATGAACCGCGGCGGATTCGATTGCGTCATCGGCAATCCCCCGTACGGGGCAACACTTGGCGAACACGAGCGAACGTATCTGACAATGAAGTTCAACCTGCAAACGACAGATACTGCCGCGCTCATGATGAAGCAAGCGCACTGCATTACACAACATGGCGGGCTGGCCGGATTCATCATACCGAAATCGTTCACCTATGCTTCAAACTGGCGGCGGACAAGAGAGCTCATGTTGACCGATCTCGAGCTGGTAGCCGACTGCGGGAAGGTGTGGAAGAATGTGAAGCTTGAGCAGGCTATTTATGTGGCGACAAAAGGTTCGCATGCAACGGAATATTCTTCCTATGTCCGATGCGATGAGGAATTCCGGTTTGTAAGCAAAGTTCGGAAAGAGAGTTGCAGCAAATTTGGTTTCATCCTGAATGGACTTTCCGAAAAGGAAATTGGTATTGCGTCAAAACTTGTGGCGTCTGGTACCACACTTGGCCAAATCGCAACCAACAGAAGAGGCGGCGGATTTCAGACTGAGTTGCGACGGCGTGGGCCGATCAAAGTCCTTGGCGGAAAACAGATCGGGCGGTATTCATTGCACGATGAGCCGAAAGGATATATCGGGACGACAAAAGCGAAGGATGAGAAGTCTCGTATCAAACCCAATTCCATTCTCGCGCAGAATATCGTCGCACACATTCAGAATCCCATGGAGCATATCAAGATCATCGCCACAGTGCCTTCCGAAGCGGAGGTTGGCAAGCATTTGATTCTCGATACGATCAACCAACTTGAATGCACGAATGGATACTCGAACAAATTCGTACTCGCCATTTTGTGTTCCCGTCTCATGAATTGGTTTGTCTACCGTATCATTTTTGCCAAAGCAATCAGAACCATGCACTTTGATGCGGTCGTGACCGACCGGCTTCCTGTTCCTGCGCTCGACCTCACGAGCTCATCAGGAAAAGCAACTCACGATCGTCTCGTAACACTTGTGGAACAGATGCTTGATCTCAATCGGCAACTGAAAAAATCAGACGTTGATGACATGCAGAAATCCATCAAGCGGCAGATTGCTCTGGCAGATAAGGAGATTGATGCCTTCGTGTTTGCCCTGTACGGGCTGACCAGCGATGAAATCCAAATCGTTGAAGGAGAGCCATAGTCGTTCCGATCATGTGCACAGTGGGACGGGGGCATGGCACGTCCCTAAATCTTCAACAATGCTGGTCAAATCGCAGTCATTCTTGATTGACCAACGTTCCAATTAATCGTATACTCTTGCAGCTGAAGAAACCGGATTCACCCAAACATCCAACCAGCCATCACCACACAGGAGGCCCCATGCATCGTTTCGGTCATGTACAAATTCCTTCCACCAACATCAAGAAGACAAAGAAGTTCTTCGAGACAGTATTTGGCTGGACGTTCAGCGACCACGCCGAAATCAAGTACACGCTCTTTCACACCGGCAGTCATCCCAATGGCGGGTTCGAGTTGGTCAAGAAAATGCCGAAGCGTCCGCAGACGCTTGTGTACATCGAAGTGGACGACATCGATGCGAAGCTGAAAGAGATCAAAAAAGCAAAAGGGAAGATCGTCGAGAAGAAGTCCGAGGTGAAAGGGATGGGATGGTACGGTGTGTTCGAGACACCCGATGGATGCCAGCTTGCTCTCTGGCAGTCTACTCCGAAGGCATAGTGTGAGTCCCGTTGCAGCGACGCGCAAATGAATGACACGCCTGGAACAAATTCACCCGTTGACCGTATTGGCTTGTGTGCCACCTGCGTCCATTGCGCTGTTGTGGAGGGTGGAAAAGGGAAGCAGTACTATCTGTGCGGACTTTCAAAGACCGACAAATCGTTTCCCAAATATCCGCCCCTGCCGGTGCTTGCATGCGACGGCTTTGCTTCTTCCAGGAAATCAGTAAACGAAAATGGTTCGTAGCGAATTTGACAATATCGTCACCTCAGTGCGCCGCGAGGCGGACGACATTTCCTCGACGTTGAGAGAAGCGGCAACGTCCATCCGCGACACGATCAAGGACGGCTCATTCAAAGATGTTCCGCGCCGGATCAATGAGCCGACCGGCTTCGATCCGATCAAGTTCCGAAAATTTCTTGTCTTGCTCATCAAGCTGCTGGTTGTTCTTGAGCTTGTTGGTGCCATTGCCGAAGGCCTGACAACGGATAGCTGGAAACGCCTTGGCACTGACCTGATTATTGCGGGGATTGTGTATGTGATGTGGGACCGCATCACGAGTCTCGTTGTCCAGAAGAAGGA
>CAYJNF010000566.1:0-2687 GCA_964370915.1 uncultured Chitinophagales bacterium | reverse complement strand
CCCGCATAAGAGGGCCGTTTGTCAAATTGAGACTCTGCTGCAGTTCAGAGGCGCGGCGTTCGATGTGTGTGCGTCGTGCAACTTTCTCCAATGATCTCACATCAATCCATTCAAGTGGCACGTCGTCAACCGCGCCCGCATTGCACTGTACCCAGCCATCGTCAGTTCGCTGGAAGCGCATCCGCAGCGCGTCGTGATGATGCATCAGGTGGCCAACCACTTGTTCGAGAAGATTTCTCTCGAGAGGTTCTTTCACCTCCAGCAGCACCGACTGATTCCAGTGATGCGGACTGACGAAGTCCTGCTCGAAGAACCATCGTTGTATAGGCGTTAAGGGGACTGGGCCAGTCACGAGACCTTGTTCGACACTTATCGTTGTAGCCGCTCCTGCATGGAGCGCCAGTTCTTCGATTGTCGGATACAGAAAGATATGTTTTGGTGTCAGGTGAATTCCCGCGTGGCGTGCCCGCGCAACAACTTGTATGCTGACAATAGAATCTCCGCCGAGTTCGAAAAAATTCTCGCGTACCCCAACTTGTGACAGGCCCAGCAGTTCTTGCCAAATCTTCGCAAGACTGATCTCCACCGGAGTGCGTGGAGCGATAAATTCTGATTCGAAGTCTGGTCGTTCATGGTCCAGATCCGGCAACGCGCGCCGGTCCAGCTTACCGTTCGGCGTCAGCGGGAGCGACTCCAACAATACAAATGCTGATGGAACCATGTATTCGGGCAACTGCGCCCTTGCACTTTCTCGCAACTCTGCAACGGTCAATACTGACTTTTCTGCGGGAACTACATACGCTACGAGGCGCTTTCTGTTTGGGATTATCTCTCGGGCAACAACCACGGCATTGCGCACGTACTTATGTCCGCGCAATACTGCCTCGATCTCTCCCAGCTCGACCCTAAAGCCACGGATTTTTATCTGCTCATCTATTCGACCCAAAAACTCCAAAGTACCGTCGTTTCGATAGCGCACCACGTCCCCGGTTCGATACATCCGCGCACCCGATTGGTGGCTGTACGGATTCGGCAAGAATCTCTCTGCCGTGAGGTCTGCCCGTCCTGCGTAACCACGGCCTACGCCTTCTCCCCCAATGAACAACTCACCTGGAATGCCAAGAGCAACGATCTGTTTCTGTTCATCCAAAACATACATTGTGACATTGGCGACCGGCTTGCCAATCGTCGGTGCGACCGAATGCTCGCGCACAATTCCAATTGTAGAATCGACAGTACATTCGGTGGGGCCATACATGTTATATGATTCAGATCGGTTGACCGATGCAAGAGTCCGCCACAACTCATGATCGATTGGCTCGCCGCCGGGAAGAAGAATTGAAGGAACCCAATTATCTTCCCCGAATAACCCCACTTCCAGAAGCAGCTTCAGTTGGGATGGCACGCAATCAAATACATCAAGTTCGCTTTCGCGAACAAACTTCAATAGCGCTTCACCATCCAACCGGATATCCTGAGGAACGATATGCAATGTATGTCCCCGGCTAAGCATCACAATCTGTTGCACGGACGCATCGAAGTTCAGCGAGGCGTTAAGACTTATCTGCAGCGGTGCTGCCTGATGACGCGAGTATATTTCTTGCTGAAGAGCTGCCCCAAGATGCATCATGGATCGATGCTCGATCATCACACCCTTGGGTCTTCCGGTGGAGCCGGAAGTAAAGATGACATAGGCGAGGTTGTTCGAAGTTGCAAGATTCTCAGGATTGCTCCCACTCATCTTCTCAATCACAGGCCAATGGTCATCCAGGAGCACGACATGTCGTCCCGTGATCTCCCCCAACTCGACAAGGCTTCTCTTGCCAACAACGATTGTTGCCCCTGCGTCATCAAGGATAATTCGCAACCGTTGGGCAGGATACGAGGGATCGAGAGGTACGTACGCGCCTCCAGCCTTCAGTATCCCGAGTACACCGACCAGTAGGTCAACGCAACGATCGACAGCAACGCCGACAAGCGTGTCAGGTCCGACACCTAGAGAACGCAAGTAGTGCGCTAGTCTGTTTGAACGGAGATTCAATTCAGCAAACGTTAGGCGATCCATTTCATACACAACAGCGACTGCGTCGGGTGAGCGAAGTACTTGCTCTTCGAATGCCTGATGGAAACAAACTTCGTTTGGGAAGTCCAGTTTTGTGTCGTTCCACTCAACGAGCACACGATTGCGCTCGGTATCCGCCATCATCTCCAGCGCAGATACCTGAACATTCGGATGCTCGAGAGCGGACAAGAGGAGAGTCTGGAAGTGTTCTACCATCCGCGCTATGGTCGATGCATCAAATAGATCAGTACTGTATTCCAAGCGTCCTGTGAGCCCCTCGTGCGTTTCTTCTAGCGTAAGGGTCAAATCAAACAAAGAGATGCCCGAATCAATGGGCACATACGTCATGGTCAAGCCTGGCAGTTCCAGCGGATCGTGTGGTGCATTCTGCAAGATGAACATAACCTGGAACAGGGGGGTGTGACTCATGTCCCTGTCCGCCGCGACGGCACCCACGACTTTCTCGAAGGGTGTATCCTGATGCGCGTAGGCACCGAGTGCCGTCTCGCGCACGCGGGCGAGCAGCGCTCTGAAAGTCGGGTTGCCCGATAAGTCCCCGCGCATCACCAGGGTGTTGACGAAAAGCCCGATGAGTCCTTCCGTCTCTACCCGGTTTCTGTTGGCG
>CAYJNF010000565.1:0-2692 GCA_964370915.1 uncultured Chitinophagales bacterium | reverse complement strand
GATTGTACTCTCTTGGAACCTTTACCGTGAAGGTAACATTCAGATTGTTGTTTCCCCAATTGAACCACTTGCCTGTGCGAGGCGACCTTCCCACCACCTCGACCCCTTCGGCAGTTTGATTTGCCGTAATGGTGAACTCGTCGATATCGCGCTGTCGACCCTCCATCTGCGCGTGAATCGACACTTCTTTGGAGTCAGTTCCGACAATCTCCACGTTTCCGAAATCTGTTTTGATTGCGAACGTGCCGCCGGGGTTAACAGTGAATTTTTTTTCGAACACTTTTTCAGAGCTTAATGCAACAGCAAAACTTATTACAAAGATAAGCAAGAAAAGTACAATGCCTCTCAGTGGGCGATCCATGGTAGTCTCCTAAGTGGGATGGTTGGTTAGCTAAGCTAGAGAATTAGACGTCATGACTTGGAAAAAGGTTGCACAGAGCAGAGGTCAGAAGTCAAAGATCGGAGTCCAATGACATCTGACATCAGATCTCTGACTTCCGGTTTCTGGCTTCTGTTTTTGCATTTGCCGACTCTTTTGGGTACTTTTGCCACGCATTGATTCTCAATTACTCAAGGATTGTTCTCTTACTACATGCGAAACCTCCTACCCGTTCTGTGTATTGCCCTGCTTGGTTGCGCCGGCGAGTCCCCAAAATCAAAGGAACCTCAATCTTCCTCATCAGCCAAATCCGAAATGAGATCGATTCCAGCATTCAGCGGAACACGCGCGTTCGATCACCTGTTGAAGCAGGTCTCGTTTGGGCCACGCAACCCGAACTCCAAAGGACATCAGGCGTGCCTTGACTACCTTGAGCAAACACTCCGCCAGCACACCCCCGACGTTGAGCTTCAGCCGTTTTCTGTTCAAGGATACAACGAAACGCTCGCGCTCACCAATGTCGTTGCACGGTTCAACCCAGAGGTAACGACACGGATACTCCTCTGCGCACACTGGGATACGCGTCCCCGTGCTGAGCAGGACACGAACAAGTCCCGCCGCAACGAACCGATACTTGGCGCCAACGACGGCGCCAGCGGAGTTGCCGTGCTGCTTGAGGTCGCTTCCCTCCTGAAGCAGTTGCCGCCAGCCATTGGGATTGATATTGTTTTGTTTGATGGCGAGGATTATGGCTTGGAGGGAGATCTCTCGAAATATTTTCTTGGCGCCAGATTTTTTGCTGCAAACAAACCCGCCGGATATAATCCCCGGTTCGGAATTCTGCTCGATATGGTGGGCGACAAGTTTTTAGAATTGCCGAAGGAACAACACTCGGTCAAATTCGCTCCCGACATTGTCAACCTCGTCTGGTCGAAGGCAAAGGAGTTTGGCTATACACAATTCATTGATGAGACCGGCGAAGAGATCAACGACGATCACGTGCCGCTCAACGAAGCCGGCATCAAAACCATCGACATCATCGATTTCAACTATCCCGACCCGACGCATCGATTCTGGCACACGCATCAGGACATCCCGGATAATTGCAGCGCGGAAAGTCTCGAAGCCGTGGGAACAGTCCTTACACACTTGATCTATTCTCAAATCCCCTGAAGGCAATGCCGAAATCGTATTGTGAAGTAGAAATCACTGCGGACGAACAACTCAGAGAACAGCTCATCGGTATTCTCTCGCAGCTTGGGTTTGAAGGTTTCTGGGAACAGGGAACCGCACTTCGTTGCTATATGAGCAGGGAGAGATGGAATGACGACCTGCTGAATGAAGTTCAGCGGATCGTCGATACGATGCAGCGATCGAGTTCCTCTGTTGCTCCAACGATTTCTGTGAACACGATTGAGGAACGGAATTGGAATGCAGAATGGGAAGCAACGATCCAGCCCATTCACGTTACGGAGAAAATCGTGATCACGCCGACGTGGCACAACTACGAAGCTCAGCCCGGCGAGATGGTGCTGATCATCGATCCGAAGATGTCGTTCGGCACAGGCTATCATGAGACAACCCGCCTTGTGTTGCGATTGATGGAAAAGTATGTAACACCAGGAATGCGACTTCTTGATATTGGAACCGGAACCGGCGTCCTCGCGATTGCAGGAATCAAACTCGGCGCACGCTCTGCCATTGGTGTCGACAACGATGAATGGTCGTACGAGAATGGAATCGAAAATACGCGTCTCAATGGTGTTGAACATAACGTTACGATTCAACTTGGCGAGCTTGCGGATGTCCCGGTGGGTACGTTTGATATGATTGTCGCGAACATCCAGCGAAATGTCATTGAGCCGTTGCTGCCGGAGATGAAAGCACGGCTGAATCCGAACGGAGTAGTGATACTTTCCGGCCTATTGGACGTGGACGAAGAGCCGATGCGGAAGGCGGTGCGGGATTCGGGATTCAAGATTCCGGATTCAAGTCGCGAGAATGAATGGATTGCTTTTGCACTTCTTAAGCCCTGAGCGCCCCTTGCGAAGGGCATGTCGGGTACGAAGATTGAACAAATCCAATTGCATTCATATCCTTCCTGCCCGTCCGGCAGGCGGGCGCTTCGCTTAGGACAATAACCCCTGAGCGCTCTCTGCGAAGGGTATGTTGCTCCTAAATCCCAAATCCTGAATGAAGTGAAGGATCTGAATGTGATTTTCTTTTTTCTGTCCCGTGAGTTACTATGCCCTTCGCAAAAAGGCGCTCAGGGGTGAGTATGAACATCGCCAGCATTGATATCGGCACGAACAC
>CAYJNF010000564.1:0-2696 GCA_964370915.1 uncultured Chitinophagales bacterium | reverse complement strand
GCAGCATGCAAAGTGCGCGTCGCTCGAATGGCTTCTTCCCCCCAGCCTTGCAACGCACCTGGAGTGATCATGAAGTGGCTTGTTATCGTACTGTGTCTTGTTCCCATGGTCGTCGCCATCGGGCAGAAAAAGAAGACAGCAAAAGTGACGCGTGTGGAAGCGATGCTTTCTCACTACAACACCGCGGACAACAATGCGCACGTCGTGAGGCTGCCGCATCGCGTAAGCGAAGCGTCGGGAATTGTCATGACACAGGATGGCCGGCTGCTGTGTCATGACGATGAGCGGGGAGTCGTCTATCAGATCAACTACTCCACGGGCGAGATCGTAAAGTTCTTTTCGTTGGGACGGTTTGGCGTGACGGATGATTTTGAAGACATCGCTGTTAAGGACAAGCTTGTGTACCTCATTGCGAGCGGCGGAACACTCTATGAATTCCCGGAGGCGGAAAACGGCAGGTCGGTCGAATTCCGGATGCACAGAACATCTCTCTCGCAGAAAAATGATGTTGAAGGCCTTTGCTATGATGCTTCGACGGATTGCCTGTTGCTGCTTTGCAAGGAATCACCGGGCAAGCACTATCGCAGTCAACGTGCTGTGTACGCATTCTCGCTACGTACAAGGACGCTTGCCGAGACTCCACGTTTCCTGATTCCGCTTGATCGGGTGACGAAGACATCGGACAACCACGAGTTCCAACCATCGGCGATCACGAAACATCCGACATCGGGAACCTACTTCATAGTTGCCGCACACGGCTCAACGATCATCGAACTGTCATCGGATGGAAAGATTCTTGGACAACAATCCATCAACAAAAAACTCAACCCGCATCCGGAAGGAATTGCATTTGCTCCCGACCTGACGCTCATTCTCTGCAATGACGGACAAGGGGAACGGGGAACATTGACGTTGTATCCGTACCAGGGAAAGTGATTTGTCGCCGATATGGAACGCCGGGCTCTCGGTACTGAACTGCCAATTCTCTGTCGCGAACAGCCCAGCCGAGACAGCGGGGCGACTCGCTTTGCACCAACGCCGAATATCCCGCAGCAAGAGCGTGCGGGATCCTCAAATCGCCTGCCACTCACATAAATCGTTCGCGGGGCGATTTGGGGATATCCCACACGAAGAGCGTGCGGGATCCTCAATTCACCGGCCACTCACACAAAACGTTCGTGGGGTGAATTGGGATATCCCGCACGAAGAGCCTGCGGGATCCTCAATTCACCAGCCACTCACGCAAATCGTTCGTGGGGTGAATTGGGACTTAACAAAACTTAACAAATCTCCCCTTGCGGTCATCACGCCAGTTTTGTTGATTTTACCTCGCAACATTTCTATATTTTTTTCCGTCAAATCGTAAAGAATCCCGCTATTTATGACACTTGGAGGTTGAATGTCGTACGATATCAAAGCAATCAACGAAAAGATTCAACGCGAAAGCTCTTTCGTGGATGTGCTGCAGATGGAGATCGGAAAGGTTATCATTGGGCAGAAGTATATGGTCGAACGATTGCTCGTCGGGTTGCTCGCCAACGGACATATTCTGCTGGAGGGAGTGCCGGGACTTGCCAAGACTCTTTCGATCAAAACGCTGTCCATGGGCGTTGACGCGAAGTTCCAACGTATTCAATTCACTCCCGATCTGCTTCCCGCCGATCTCATCGGCACGATGATCTTCAACCAGAAGGAGAGCACGTTCCAGGTGAAGAAGGGTCCCATCTTTGCAAACTTCATTCTTGCAGATGAAATCAACCGCTCACCCGCAAAGGTGCAGAGCGCGCTGCTCGAAGCGATGCAGGAGCGACAGGTGACCATCGGCGAACAGACATTCAAACTTCCCGAACCGTTTCTCGTTCTCGCAACGCAAAACCCCATCGAGCAGGAAGGAACCTATCCGCTTCCCGAGGCGCAAGTCGACCGCTTCATGCTAAAGATCAAAATCGGCTATCCGTCAAAGGACGAAGAGCTGCAGATCATGCGCTCGAATGTGAATGGCGCGTCGCAGGCAGTCAATCATGTCGTCAATCCTGCAGACATTACGCGCGCCCGCAGTGTCGTGAGCGAGATTTATATGGACGAGAAGATCGAACGGTATATTCTCGACATTGTCTTCGCGACCCGCACGCCGAAGGATTACAACCTGGGCAAGCTAACCGCGCTCATCGCTTACGGGGCCTCGCCGCGCGCAACAATCAACCTGGCCATCGGTGCGAAGGCATACGCGTTCATCAAGCGGCGCGGCTATGTCATCCCTGAAGATGTGCGGGCAATTTCGCTCGACGTTCTGCGTCATAGGGTAGCGGTTACATACGAGGCAGAGGCGGAAGAAGTCAGCTCGGAGCAGGTCGTTCAGGAAGTGTTGAACAAGATTGAGGTGCCGTAAAACAAATCTCCCGCGAAGGCGCTAAGCCGCAAAGGGATTTGGGATTTCTTTTTTCAGGCTGGAAGAATAACAAAGGAATGAATCTCACGCAGAGACGCTAAGCCGCAAAGGAATGTAGGATCTCTTTTCTCAGGCTGCGAGGATAATTCCACTCGATGGAAACATAAATGACTGGAAAACGAGAAACGACAATTGCACGCAGAGTAAATGGGTTAGAGGAATAGACCTTTGCGTCCCTGCGTCTTTGCGTGAGGAAGAATAACAAAGGAATGAATCTCACGCAGAGACGCTAAGCCGCAAAGGAATG
>CAYJNF010000563.1:0-2706 GCA_964370915.1 uncultured Chitinophagales bacterium | reverse complement strand
GGTGAATCGCATGCGGATTTGAGAATGGGATTAGGTGGAACATTTATGTCGCACACCCAGATGCTTGCCTCATCTTCCATTATTCTCCTTTTCTTTGTAGATTGGATTTGAATTTTTTCCGTTACACTCTCCATCCGGTACCAATACCCATGAAATTCAATTCATTGACTATCCTTGCCTTGATGTTCCTGGTGTTTGGATGCGCGTCCTCCCAACGCGAAGCATCGCAAACAACAATCGCTGCTCGTCCGGGAACAGGGACAATCACCCTTCTCCACACGAACGACATGCACGCCAACTTTACGCCGCATGAAGCAACGTGGCGGCGAGAATCACCCAAACCCATGGTTGGCGGGTTCCGCGAATTGGAGTTTGCCCTCGACAGCATACGAAAAATCAAGCCGAACGTTCTTCTGCTCGATGCCGGCGATGTCATGACCGGCAATCCCATCACCGATCGTCAATACAAGGGAGCTGATGGCGGAGCGTTGTTCGAAATGATGAACATGATGAGGTACGATGCATGGTGTTTCGGCAACCACGACTTTGATATTTCCCAAGCCAACCTCATCCGCTTGACGAAGATTGCGTCGTTCCCCACGCTCTCGGCAAATATCGTCAACACAAAAAAAGAATTTCCCGTTAACAACAAAGAGTACATTATCCTCGAGCGCGGAGGACTGCGGATCGGGATATTCGGATTGATGACACAGGAATTGAACAATCTCGTCAATCAGAACAACCTCGTCGGCATCAAAGTTCTTGATTTGAGCGCAACAGCACAAAAGATTATCGACAAGATCGATCCTGAAACAGACTTGATCATCGCAGTCACGCACAACGGAGCGTCTGAAGATTCAGCGCTCGCCGCAAGCCTTCACGGCCTCGATGTCATTGTCGGAGGGCATTCGCATACGCGATTGACAAAGCCGAAATTCGTGAACGATGTTGTCATCGTCCAGACAGGTTCGCGCTGTGAAAACCTCGGCGAGCTTGAAGTGACTGTCGAGAATGATCACGTTGTGAAGTACAATGGAAGGCTGATCCAACTCTGGGCAAATGACAGCCGTCCGAAAACGCGCTTGTCTGCGTTCGCCGATTCGATCCAGGCAGAAATCGACCGTGATTTCGAAGAAGTCCTCGCCCACTTGAAAGTCGATTGGGTGCGGAACAATAACGGCGAGAGCAATCTTGGCAACTGGCTGGCCGACGTGCAACGCAATGCTGCACACGCGCAGGTCGGGTTTATGAATGTTGGCGGAATCCGATCTGATGTTTCTGCCGGTCCGCTCACGAAGCGCGAGCTGTTTCAGGTTTTGCCATTCAGAAATATTCTGGTGACGTTCCAGCTTACCGGCAAGCAACTGCTGGAAGGTGTTCTCTACGGTCTGAAGAATGACGATATGCTGCAACTTTCAGGCATACGTGCACAATGGCGCAGGAAGGCAGATGGCTCAAAAGAAATCGTAACCATGGAAATTGATGGCACGCCACTGAACACCGATGCGACGTACATCTGCGCTGCGAGTGACTTTCTTGTCGGGCAGGCGAAGAAGTACCTCGGCATGGAAATTCCGCAACCGATCTACCTGAATGAAAGTGTGTTTCACGTTGCCGTGGAAGCAGCAAAAGCACAGAAGAGTATTACATCGCGAGTCGAAGGCAGAATCCAGGAAGTGAAGTAGATCAAAAACGTAATCAAGGTTAACGCATGAACAATTTTCCCATTCTTATCATCACCGCTCGCCCGGCCGCAGGAAAATCGGAAGTGATCGATTTTCTGAAGAAGCTCAACCCCGCCGAACGCTTGCAGCGATTTCACATTGGCGATGTGGAAGAGCTTGACGATTTCGTGTATGTCTGGGAGACGTTCGAAATCGACGACATCCTGACGAAGCACGGTAAGCCGCGCATCTGGACGGATGAGAAATACTGGTTCAAAGATCATTTCATCTGGAATCTCTATATCGAACGCATCAATCTTGAATACAGAAAGAAAATCGCCCGGACTCCAACATATCATGACCGCATAACCACACTCATTGAGTTCGCACGCGGCGGCGACAACGGAATCGCTGAAGCGCTCGGCTATTTGCATGAGGATGTGTTGCGACGTGCAGCCATCATATACCTCAAAGTCCCGTACGAGGAATCGGTCCGCAAGAATCGCCGTCGGGCCCGGCCCGGCGAGGAACATTCCATCCTCTATCACTCACTCCCCGATGAGAAGATGGAATTCTACTACAAGACCAACGATTGGGACAAACTTGAAGCAAAGAATCCGACACACATTGAGGTGAAGGGTATCAAGGTGCCCTACGCGGTATTCGAGAACATGCCGGAGAAAACGGATGAACCGGCGAAGATCGCGCCGGAGTTGGAGCGCGTGACGAAGAAGTTGTGGGAGTTGAAAAAGTAACTCGTGGGCGGTCAACAGCAGGCGGTCCAATCACAGGGCCCCGATAACATGGGCATGCTCGGCGGTCTGCTTGACCAGAATAACGATGATAATGTGATTGATGATGTGACGCGACCTGCAGGAAAGTTCTTTGGCGGAAAGCAGTACCAGAAATGAAAAGGTCTCCGTCCGGCAACGCGGTGGAGACCTCTTGTTTTTTGCAGCAGAGAGAATTTTTATAATGTTACGCCGATTGAAATGGGAATGTACGTACTCGTCTCACCCTCGGTGAATATCCACGTGTAGCG
>CAYJNF010000562.1:0-2722 GCA_964370915.1 uncultured Chitinophagales bacterium | reverse complement strand
GTTCTGTCTCTCGCCCGATGGGATGGAGTTGTGCGTCAAGTCGAATCACGATCGCGACGAGGAGTCTACCACAAACAAAGATCTCTGGCTCGTGCCTACCTCTGGCGGTGAGCCGAAGAATATCACCGCATCCAACAAAGCGTTTGATGGTGACCCGGAATATTCTCCCGACGGGAAGTTCATTGCGTTCAAGATGCAGGTTGTCCCGACATTCGAGGCCGACCGCTATCGGCTGGCTTTGTACGATCGCAAGTCTGGTGCAATAACCGTTCTCACGGATGCGTTCGATAATTGGGTAGGCGGTTTCCATTGGGCACCCGATTCGAAGAGCATCTACTTTACCGGAGAAGTGAAAGGGAACCTTCCGCTCTACAACATCGATATCAAAACAAAAAAGATCGTTGAGGCCGTGAACGCGAAAACCATTGATGCATTCGACATTTCGCCTGATGGAAAGTCGATTGTGTTTGTCCGCCGCTCTGTTAGTGAACCGCGTGAAATCTGGAGCGTTGATGCGAGTGGAAAGAACCTGAAGCGTCTCTCGTTCTTCAACAAAAAGATGGAAGATGCCGTCGATATTCGTCCTGCGGAAGAAATGTGGATTCCGTCTCCGACAGGAAAGCGCATTCACACGTTCATCGTCAAGCCGCACAATTTTGACCCAAAGAAAAAGTATCCGCTCATTCTCAATGTACACGGCGGTCCGCAATCGCAGTGGACGGATGGTTTCCGCGGCGACTGGCAGGTGTATCCCGGTTCGGGCTACATTGTTGCGTTCCCCAATCCGCACGGCTCCACAGGCTACGGCCAGGAGTTTACAGATGCAATTTCAAAAGACTGGAACGGCAAAGTCTATCAGGATGTTATGGCAGTTGCCGACTCGTTGGAGGAACTTCCGTTCGTGGACAAGGATCGCATGGGTGCAATGGGCTGGTCGTACGGCGGATATATGATGATGTGGATGGAAGGACACACGAATCGCTTCAAAGCGATTGCGTGTATGATGGGCGTGTACAATCTCACAGCAATGCACGGAGCGACGGAGGAGTTGTGGTTCCCTGAATGGGATTTGAACGGAACGCCGTGGACTTCGGATCTCTACCAAAAACTATCTCCGAACAATTCCGTCAGCAACTTCAAGACGCCTTGTCTCGTCATTACCGGTGAGCAAGATTACCGTGTGCCGTACACGCAGAGCCTGGAGTTTTTCACCGGCTTGCAAAAGATGAATGTACTGTCGCGATTGATTGTGTTCAAGAATGACGGACACTGGCCAAGCGGCGTGAAGTCGATGCCGTTCTACTACAACGCGCATCTCGACTGGTTTCACAAATATCTTGGCGGCGATCCCGCGCCGTATGAGATGACGAAGATGTGGCGGAACCGCGCGTTCGAGATGAAGTGATGGAGTTCGGACAGATTGCACTTCTCATTGGGGCGGGCTTCGTTGCCGGAGTTATGAACTCGATTGCGGGTGGCGGAACAATCGTGACGTTCCCCGCGCTGATCTTCTCAGGTCTTCAATCGATTACTGCCAACGCTACGAGCACCGTTGCATTGTTGCCTGCCGCGTTGAGCAGCTTGCTTGGCTATCGCAAGCGGGTTGCGGGCGTGACGAAGTGGCTTCGTCTGTTTTCGCCCGTGAGTCTAGTTGGAGGATTGCTCGGCGGAATTCTCCTTACGCGAACTCCGACGAAGACATTTGACTGGCTCGTGCCGTTTCTGATTCTCTTTGCAACCGTGTTGTTCATGAGCAACAGTCTTGTCGGCAAGTACATTCTGCCAAAACCTGCGCAGGGTCAACATGAACCATCGCGCCTGTGGATTGTCGGAGCGGTCATATTCCAGTTCTTTGTTGGAGTGTACGGCGGATATTTCGGAGCGGGGATTGGCATTCTGATGCTCGCCTCGTTTGGCCTGCTTGGGTTCAACGATGTGCACGAAATGAATACCGTTAAAGTTGTTCTCGGATTTCTCTTGAATGTTGTTGCGGCGGCATACTTCGCATGGAGCGGCATTGTGGATTGGGGTTCTGCCGGAATCATGGTTGTCGGGACAATCGCAGGCGGATATGTTGGGGCACACTTTGCCCAGAAGGTTCCCCAGAAATTGGTTCGATCACTCATTACCGCAATCGGATTGGTACTTTCGGCAGTGATGTTTTACAAACAATTCATTCGAGGTTGACCATGGCAAAGCAGATCCCTCTTGATACAGACTTCTTCCCTCCGTTTGAGGGTTTTCCGAAGGCAGGAATGGATTTCTTGAAGAAGCTGAAAAGGAATAACAACCGCGAGTGGTTTCACAAGCATAAAGATGAGTACGAAGAAGTAGTGAAATTTCCGATGCAGTGCCTGATCGCGACACTGCGCGACAACCTGCGTGACGAAATTCCAGAACTGGAATTCAATCCCAAACGATCCATCTTCCGTATTCATCGCGATGTGCGGTTTAGTAAGAACAAAGCTCCGTACAAGACAAACATCGCAGCGTCGTTCGAGATGCGGGGGAAGAAGAAGACGACCGATACTCCCGGTCTGTACGTTGGTATTGAGCCTGGTTCAGTATTCGTTGGCGGCGGAATGTACATGCCATGGGGCGATCAACTCAAGGCGATTCGCAAATCCATTGTCGAGAAGCCCGATGAGCTGTTGGCCGTCGTCGAGGACAAGCGTTTCAAGAAAGTGTTCGGTGGAATCATGGGAGAGAATCTGCAGAAAGC
>CAYJNF010000561.1:0-2726 GCA_964370915.1 uncultured Chitinophagales bacterium | reverse complement strand
TGATCTGGCTGACGGACGATCGGGTTCCCTCCGGGGGCGAGCAACGCTAAATCGCATAGTCGCTGCTCCGGGTCCGCAACGATGCTGCGCAGGAGCACCGCAAAATTATCTTGCATTCTCGCGATTGTTGCTTCCTCAAAGAGGTCGGTGTTATACTCAATCACCGTGGAGAGCGATTGATCGCACTCTGCAACAAGCAGCGAGAGATCAAACAGCGAGATAAGCTGCCGCGATGCCATCGACTGTACATCAATTTCCTTGAATTGTATTCTGCCGCCAGATTCATTCATGACAAATGGTGCGAGGTTTTGCACCTGCCGCACGCTGACAGTTTTTTGCCACGCACACATCACCTGAAAGACAGGAGACCTGCTCGGATCGCGTGCGGGTTGCAGTTTTTCCACAAGTAAAGGAAACGGATACGCGTCATGCGCAAAAGCGTCGGCAACTGTCTCACGAGCAGCGCGCAGGAATTTCACAAATGGCAGCGTGCCGGCTGGTCGCGTCCGAATAACGACGGGGTTGACGAAATATCCGAAGACTTTGCTAAACCTGAGTTTTCTTCCCGACTTGGGAGTTCCAATAAGAATGTCTTCCTGACCTGAATAGCGTGCAAGTAGAACCTTAAACGCCGCAAGGACAACGACAAACAATGTGGTTTTCTCTCTCTTTGCCATCTGCTTGAGTGCACACAATAGATCGGAAGGAACTATTGCAGATCTCGATGCTCCATTGTACGTCTGGATCGGAGGCCTGGGTCGGTCGGTTGGGAGTTGCAACACCGGCAAATCACCACCGAGTTGCTTGAGCCAAAAGTCTTGAAGAGCACCCCCGACTGGACTCTCAAGCATTTCTTTCTGCGAACATACCCAGTCGCTGTATCTCGCAGTGGGCGGCGGCAACGTGAATTGTGAACCGATGACCAGTTCAGGGTAGAGAGTCCCCATGTCATCAAGCAGAAGTGCCATCGACCAGAGGTCAGTCACTATATGATGAATTGAGAGAAAGAAGATGTTTTCTGCTTCTGAGCGATGGAGGAGTAGTGCTCGCACCAGAGGATCGTTCGCGAGATCAAACGGACGATGAAGCTCTCGCAAGAGGCGGTCTTGAATTTGCGTTTCAGTCCAGGTCGATGCGTCTTCTGACGCAAATGATGCTTGGCGATGTGGTAGTATTCTGCAAACAGGTTCGCCGTTGATGCTTGGAAATGCGGCGCGCAAACTCGGGTGGCGAGCGACAACTGCTTGTAACGTATCGTGGAATACGCCAACGTTAGTGTTCCCGATGAGGCGGACCGCTCTACTGACATTGTAGGCGGTACCCTCCGGAGCGAGCTGCTGTAAAAACCAGAGTGCTCGTTGCCCTGACGAGAGGGGTATCGAGTTCAGCGGTAAGTCTTTGTCATGGACTTGCCGACTCGACCGTAAGACGGCAGATTCGTTCTCAAGCTCCGGCATCGCTGCACCCTTTGCAGGTGGGAAAGAAGTGTCAGAAATCAGCGTACTAGGCTCTTTCAGTAAATCGAAACTTTGCCCCCGCGGCTAGTGATGGCGTTGTAGCCCTGCCCCTTGCGGAGCAGTTCACTATGAAAGTCGACACTGAAAGGTCGTAGAGTTAGTCACAAGCCTTGTGGAATCCACATCATAAATCGACGTCGGATCTTAGGCACAACTGAAAAGCTACAGGCGGTCTCCCTCCAAACATTCAACAAAAAGGCAACGGCACAGATTTACTCGACAAAGTCAAAGAACTGCCGGAGAATTGCGCGCGCACGACCGACCGCATCTTGTTACGCCGGGAGAAGACGTTTGGGATACGGTCGCATCAGTGGCCAATTGTTGAGGGAAAGAACGGAGGGGGGAGACTACTCTACACTATCCTATTGGAATGTAGGAAAGTTTGATTGCCGTGTCAACCTGATTCCTTGAGTAGTTGGAGAATGTTCAATCTTTTTGCGACTCTCTCTGTGCATAAGTGTCTTTCAACAAGTCTCACGGATTGATCCTGCCAGTTCTGGTGATAGTGCTCAACCGGCAGCGGAAGACTCTTCCCAAAGTGCTTGTGAGATTTTGGCTTGAGAAAAATTCCCATCTGCATCCGTCCTCCATTCGTACAGCCAAGGTTCTTGATTTTCATCCGTGCTAGGTTTACATTGACCGCACAGTCAGTCAATTTGAGTGCGCATGTCGCCACGGTCGAAATCACTTTCTGAAAAGATGAAAGCCGAGAGCAGGTCGGCCATCCTCTCTTCCGCTCTGGAGTTGTTTGCCAGGAAGGGATACTCAGGAACAACGACCGAGGAGATTGCGAAGAAGGCAGGCGTGTCGAAGGGGCTGATCTTTGCCCACTTCTCCACAAAGGAAGACATTCTGCTCACAATTTTTGAAGAAGAGGTACTCCGCCTGATTCCGAACTTCGATGAAGCGGACGATTCGCAATCGCCAAAGGCGAAGTTCATTTCATTGGTCAACAAGTGGATCACTCTTGTGGAGACAAAGCCCCTGTTGGTGCGGCTGTCGCTCCGCTTGAATCTTGACGATGCGTATCGCAAGCTGATGAGGAAGAAAGGAAAGCAGTTCATGGAACTCTACACGGGCCGAATGCGCACACTACTGGTCCAGTTGGGATCAAAAACACCCGACCTTGATCTTCACCTCCTCAATTTTGTTTTCGACGGCATTACGACAAACTATGCTGTGGCGCCGACGCTTTTTCCCCCGATTGAC
>CAYJNF010000560.1:0-2728 GCA_964370915.1 uncultured Chitinophagales bacterium | reverse complement strand
CTACGCATGGTGGTCTGAGCAAGTTGCGTCGTGGCAAACCGGTAGTCGCTGACACCATATGATGCTTTGACCGGATCGACAATTTGAATGTACAGAATGCCATCTACTTCGACGGCGATGTTATCTTTTGTAATGCACGATTGCGGCGGCACGTCGATTACCATTTCTTTCATAGAGTGCCTGTACGCAATCTTGTCCATGAACGGAATGAGAATATGGAATCCCGCCTCAAGCGTTGCGCGATACTTGCCGAGACGCTCGATGATGAAAACGGTTTTCTGGGGAACGACGCGTGCCGTTCGCAGAACAATCAGGATGATGAGAAAAATGAGACCAAGAAGAATAACGGTGCCGACATCCATTGGAGTTTCCTTTCAAGAATGATCGTTGCGGCACGACAGCGCGCCATGGCAATCACGAAGTGATTACACGCCCGCCCCGATGCCGGAAATGCTGTGTTTAGTTGATTGGCTTTACTCTGAGCGTCAAGTCCTCACGCCCGAGAATTTCCACCGGTGTGCCTTTTTTGATTTCCGCGTCGGCAACGGCGTTCCAGTTCGTTCCGTGGAACTCCACTTTGCCGCTGAGATGCGAGGGGATGATATCTTCAACAACCCGTGCGTGCCCGCCTTTGACATCATCGAGCGTGGTGATGTCGTCGAGCTTGCCGGACACGCGGCCGCGAAAATATTCCTTCCCCTGTTTGCGGAAGACAACAAGTGAAAGAACGGATGAGACGAGAAAAATGATAAGCTGTGTGTTGAATGCATCGGCGAACCCGAGCCAGATGCTTACTGCCGTAACCCACGCTCCGATGCCGAAGAAGATGATGACAAATCCGGGAAGAGCAAGTTCACTCAGCATCAGTGCAAGTCCGAGCAGAAACCAGTAGAGCTCAGCTTGTGAACCCAGAAACATGGAAGTGTGCCTTTCGATGTTAGTGAAGGTGGCAGAAGAAATGTAGAGGAAATGAATTGGAGATGCAACGCAGGGTGAATCCAAAATCTCAAAGAACAAATGTCAAACAAGTCTCAAACACAGAGCACCAAACTCTCCGCTAAAGCCCTTGCTGTCTCAGCACTTTGTCCACCTCTTCACCCCACACTTTGTATCCGGCGGCAGTCAAGTGCACACCGTCATACGTGAGCTCGGCTTTCAGCAAATTGTCTTCTGACATGCGCTCGTTGAGATTCACAAACTGAACACCCTTGTCCTTTGCATACGCCTCAAGGTGAGCGTTCAACTCAACGACGTACACATTCTTCTCTTTCACGTCGTGCCACTTTGGCGAGACGAAGAGAGTGGATTGGATGATAGGAATGATGCCGTGCGCCTGAAGTGATTCAACGATCTTCTTGTAGTTCTCAAAGATGACGCTCACCGGTACATCCGCATAGATGTCGTTGATCCCGCCTTCGACAAAGCAAATCTTCGGGCGGAGTTTGTAGACAGACTCAAGCCGCTGCAGATAACCGCTCGTGACGTCGCCCGCAATACCACGGTTCACAACATTCTGCCGCCCCAGAAGTTCATCCCACTCAACCCATTCGGTGAGGGAGTTGCCGAGCATAACAATGTCGGTCTGTTCGGTTCTGTACAGATCGTAAAGTCCCACTTGCAACGAGTAGTTTTTGTTTTGTAGGTACAGAGCGTCAAGCGGCACCTGCGTCTTCGTACGGTAGAACCAGTATGATCCTGCAATAAGCAGCACTACCGCGAGAATGAAAGTCAATTTCTTCATGTCAGAGTTTCCTCACCATCACGATGGAAAAGTATGTTTCAGAATCCATGTTATTTCAGAAGTTGAAGTCTGCGCGTCGCGGATTTGTTGTTTGTTGTGAGACGATAGAAATACACGCCGCTGGACAACGCGGATGCATTCCATTCCCGGACGTAGTTGCCGGCCGGTACGCTTTCGCCGATCAGTGTCGCGACTTCCCGCCCAAGCACATCGTAGACCTTCAAGCTCACAAAACTCGAACCCCCAACCGAATAGGAGATGTGCGTTGATGGATTGAACGGATTCGGAAAATTCTGCCTGAGAAAGAATCCCTCAGGCTCGCCTTCGGTTTCATCGACAGACGTGACTACCGAATCGAGCAGAGCATTCGCTTGTCCAAGCATCATATGCATTGCATACAGATGCTTCAGATGATCGCTCGCGGTATCGCCCAGATAACCCCTCAGATGGAACAGGCCCGCGTCAGCGCGGGAATACTGAGTCCCGATTTCATCCGAGGCATTGTACGACTGCCGCGCCAGTCCCATGTTTGCAAGAAGATAGTTGGCGGTCGATGTCGTGCTTTCATATCCCGAGGTCGTAATGCTCGAGTGCGTCAGCAAAAACACCTTGTGCTTCTCTTTCGCGTCGCGGGCATAGCGGAGGAAGTCCTGCATCTGAATACGCATCGTTGCCGAATCCGAATTGCAGTGCAGTCCGTCGGCAAGTGTGAGCGCATCGATTCGTCCATAATATGTTTTCAGAATCTCGCGAACACCGGCGTATCCCGCACTGAATGATGTGAGGATGATGCGCCGGATTCGCGGCTGCAAGATGATGTTGTTGCTTCGCAGCACCGAGACGACACTGTCAAGTATCTTCTGGAAATTTGTCTGCGTGGAGAAATACGTTTGGTATGGACTTGAAAGCGCCCCGAGATGAATATTGAACAGAATCGCGTTTGTCTGTGAGCGATAGAGTTCATTCTCGGCCGCCCACGATGCGCTG
>CAYJNF010000559.1:0-2736 GCA_964370915.1 uncultured Chitinophagales bacterium | reverse complement strand
CGTTGTTGGTCGATAGAAAGACGCCGCCATTAGTTCCGGCAAAGAGATTCGTGCCGCTGACGGCAAAGCTAGAAACGTAGCCGCCAAAGGGTCCATTGGTTTGGACCCACTGCGCATTGCCAACACTCGCCGCAACGGCAAGCAAAAGAAATGTGAGGAGAGTTTTCATGATGCCTCCTGTTTTGTAGTGCGAGACTCCCGTCTCGCTCGGTTGATTGAGCTGTGGTAGTCGAGATAAAGTTTCGACCCACACAACGATGTATATGAACTACAGTCTTAGTCGAGACGGAGTCTCGACCTACAAATCCGAAAAACAAAATGGCGCCGCCTCGGAGAACGAATCTCAGAACGCAACGCCGTGGTGAAAGGAAAAGGCGTTTCGCAATCGTCGCTTTATGGCTGGCGATGGCAAATGCATATGGAGTCTCAAAAGGAGGCTTGAAGTGGAAGGAAGGGTCGTCGGGTATGATAAAACCCTCTTGGTGACCCCGGTCCCGACAGGGAAGGAACGGGATGACAGGAAAACATCATATCGGGCGGCCTGCCCGCTCTACTGAGTCGTGGACCAAGAGGCGTTCAGGCGGGCTTCAGCGCTTCGACTTCAAGCGACTGTGCCTTGGGTGCAGATGAAAGAACAGAGTTGGTGCGCCGATGACACGCGAACGGGCGTGGTCAACACGCACATTTGAAGCTGAATAGTGATAGGTACAGGGGGAATCTACGAAGTTGTAAGGACGAGCGCAATCCCGTAATCGCGGTATTTTCTAGCCATTGACCGTGCAGTCCGACTTACGCGGGAGTGCTTACGTCAGATTCGTCATTTCTCGATCATTACTCTCGCAAATCCTAAGCGTTCACCGTTTGAGCGATTGCTTATGCTGCCAGCCGAGTGCTCTCTACCGAGTCGAGATTGAAGATGCAAAAGCATTGCGCGGATGAAGAGAATCACGCCCGCACATTCGAACGTCTCCTCGAATGCATTCAGAGTCATGAGTGTTACGTTGTGCGCTCCGTAGTGAGTATCATACCATGCGCCTATCATTTCCCAACCAATTGCACCCGACACGTAGAGCGCACCTGCAACCACTAACCTCACGCGTGTACTTCGCGGCAAGTGTCCAAGAAACCGGGACGACCAGAGAAAGAAGATCAGGACGAACAATGCACCGGGAAGTACCCATGCATACAAAAGAAGTCCTGAAGTATGGAACATCGAGTAGAGTTGGCTGCTCACACCTTCATGCATGCATGCTGCCTCGTCAGCCGACAAGAGAAGAAAAATCGCAGCAAGAGTTTTCCACCATTTCGATAACGAGGCGTCCACCTCCGCCTTGCTTGCGAGAGAAAGCAGAATCGCGCACGCCAACAGCGTCATCGACTGATACCATGCCGGAAGGTTTGCTTCACCATCAAGAAAGAACAATCGAATGAAGCCATGACAGTCCTTCGTCTGGAATTCAAGAGGTTTGTACAGGTAGGCGTAGTATTGTGTCATCCATCCGGTGGCAATCAAGAACAGCGTGATGGACGAGAGAGTGAAGATGGTTTTCTTGATGCTAATGTGCACGTCGTATCGATTTTTTGTGAATGACAGAAAACTCAGTCCGGGCTGGCTCAAAGATAGCCGTTGCAATCCGCGTTTGGCTTGATGCGGAGCAACCGTCTCATCGACCGGGGTCTCTGTAAAATCTACAACAGGCATGTACTAAGAACATACACCCTCTCAGGTAGTATCACTCAGAGTCTACGCTTGCAGGGAATGCCTGATCCATCTCATCAAATCCTTCTCTTTTCGCTTGTTTTTGCGCGCATCGAAACACGAATGGGTGAAGAGTAACTCTGGCATGTTGCGTGAAAGAGAAAGGGCGTGAGCATGAAAGAGGCCGGAAGAAACGAAGCAATCTGCACCAGACGCTATCCCCCTACAAGGACCTCTCAATGATATTCATGCAGAAATAACCGTTCACTATTTTTTTGATAGGTGGGATATATGATGAAAGACAACACTTCAAGAGCTACCGTTGCACACCAGGGCGATCTCACGTCATCGTTGCATCCGAGATTGGCGTGGATGATCTGCTACGAAGAAACAGGCAGCGCGCAGGAAGTGTGCAAGCGGTTTGCGATCAGCCGCAAGACGTTTTACAAATGGCTGAAACGCTACCGGCACTCCGGCGGTGATACGACAAGTCTCGTCGATCAATCCCGTCGTCCGCACCATTTCCCGAGCGCAACACCGGAGTCGAGCGTCGAGCTGTTGAAGCGATTGAAGGAACAGACAGGCTTCGGTCAACGGCGTCTGAAAGCAATCCTGCAAGAGAAGCACAACATCACGATCTCGGAACGTACCATCTGGAAAATTCTGAAGCGACTCGATCAAGCCAACGACGTCAGGGTTTCGGGCGTTGGTCTCGACATGCACGGGATGGGACACTCCGCAGGAATGCCCGGGTAAACAGTTTTCGTGGAGTCGCCACACCCGTGGCGGCTCCGCGATTTCTCCTCATACTTCCACATCACCTGTGTGAATTTCTTTTCGAAGGAATTCGCGCCAATCACACAAAGCGCGTCGCATTTGCGCTGCGTTACAGTTCTGCGTGGTTCAGCGTACTATATTCAACGTAGCATTCAGTGGTTGACAGTCTGAATGCGTGTCCCCCTTATCATTCCTTGGTTCCGTTTCCGGAACTTCTTTGCATTCACAACAAATACCACAGTGGGGTTCCGTATGGGAGA
>CAYJNF010000558.1:0-2745 GCA_964370915.1 uncultured Chitinophagales bacterium | reverse complement strand
GAATGATGGCGGCGAACCCAAGCGCAAGAATGCTTACGTCTTCGGTCACTCGAAGCAACGACGGGATGAATTGCAGCGGGAGGAATGCGCGTTGGAAAGAGGGCGGGAGTACGTTGTTGAAATCCAGAAACAGCGCGGCGCTGCTTGCAAGAACTGCAACCGACACGACCACCCGCAGCGTCTTCAGATGTTTCAGATTCATTGTTCTTCCCGGCGACTCAATCGACACTACAACGAAATTCTTTTGATGATCAGGGCATCAAGATCTATTCGCCCCGCTTTATTGTCTGCTGCAAGCTGAATGTACGGAACATCCTTCGGGTCCATGCCAAAGAGTTTCGCGCCAGCTGCGTCGAGAGTTACCTGATCGGTGGAGATCAACAGCGCTTTCATCGTCACCACATCATCGACCGAAACGCCACGCGGCCCGTTCTCCTTCATCACTGCGTACGCGTCCAGAATGTTCAGGTCAGGTTTGCGGTACGTCGCGAAGTCGGCGATGCATTGATGCAGATCCGTTCGATGCCAGTACTTACGATCCCACACGATGCCCATGTGGTTCTTCATCGCCATCGTCAGCCGGGAGCCGCCGTGACTCTTCAGCACAGGAACGTTGATGAAGACGTCGGACTCAAGAATCAACTCGTGGACTTTCGCATCCGTGAGTTGTTTCCCCGCGGGCACTTTCACCGCCTGATAGTATGATTCGGTATCGCCCGGCGCAATCTTGCCGCCCGCCTCGGTCACTGCGCGTTCGATGCCGCTCGTACTGTAACATCGCGTCCACTTGTCGCACGTGTGATCAAACACGTACACATCCTTCGCGCCGGCATCAAGACAATGTTGAACGATGCGCGCAACAAGCTGCGGGTTGGTGTTGCCTGCACGCTCGGGAGAAACATCCCACCCGATATTCGGCTTAACGACAACCTTCTGTCCCTTCTTGATGAACGCCTTCATGCCGCCGAGGGCTTCGATGCCCTTGTCGAACATTGCCGCCGGCTCGCCGCCTTTCACCGCAACGAGATCGAATGTCGATGTCGGCGCGGCAAAGAGTCTCTCGTACCGCAGCAGCGGCGTTGACGACACGGCGAGTGTCGCCGCACCGAGCGTGTGCTTAAGAAAGTGTCTGCGAATCATTGTTCATTCCCGACTTTGTAAATGCTGCATTTGGCACTGCCATCCTATTTTGCAATCACGAGTTGTCGCGTTTGCAAAAAACTCCCGGCTTTCATCTGATAGAAATACACTCCGCTCGAAAAAGCACTTGCATCAAAAGTGCGCTCGTGCACTCCCGCGCTCAGTTCTTCGTTGACAATAGTTGTGACCTCTCTACCCAGGACATCATAGAGTCGCAATGACACATGAGCTTGCATGCCCACGTCGAATGTGAAGGTTGTTGTCGGATTGAAAGGATTAGGGTAGTTTTGACGCAGTGAGAATCTCTGTGGCGTTTCGGAAATCGATCGGGTTGATGTTACGCCGCCCGTGCACGTGTAGAACATCAACCCTTGCATTGAGCTACTCGAACCACAAACATACGCAACCGTATCAGAAACTACATCTCCGCCCAAGAGTATGCTCATAGCAGAATCGAGACCGATCTGTTGGAACCGCCATGTAGTCCCCGCGTCTGTCGTGCGCGCAAATCCAATCCTCTGCGGAAGCCATCCGTAGACCATTCCCACGTGACCATTTGGTGAAAAGCTTATTCCTTCAGGATAGAAGAAGTCATATGCAAAATTCAATAATTGCCACGTTTCGCCTCCGTTACTGGTTTTGTAGATGACGCTCCTTGTGCCAAACCCAAATCCAACAACGTAGCCGACCTGCGGGCTAACGAAATGCACATCTTGGAATGCTTCAATTCCTGGGACGCTGAGTCGATCCCACGAGTCACCTCCATCTGTCGTACGAATGATTGCACCCCCGGCTACTCCTTGCGCCACACCGAAACCCGCACCGATGACATGTTGTTGACTGATCGCAACTACACCATTCAGTGCAAAGAGTGAATCGGGAGTTGGAAGACTGCGCCAATGCATACCGCCATCAACAGTCTTCAGAATCATATGCTTGCCCCCAGGCTCCTGACTGGTTGTGCCGGAAACATACCCAACCGAATCGCTGCAGAAGGAAGCCCCAATCAAGTACGAGATGCTGTCGGGCAAGGACCCAAACTCCAGCCAGTCTCTGCCGCCGTTTGTCGTTCGCAGAAATGAACCGCGGTACTGATCACTCGCCTTGAACCCAATCGATTCGAAATGCCGCATCACACTGTTTGGTAGGGAGAATGGGGCACTTCTCTGATGCAGCAAAGAGGTTCGCGAATGACGAGCATTTGTATCCAGATTGTACGCTCCGGCAGCATATCCAAGTTGATCGTTTCGCATTATGAGTGTCACGAGCGCACGTGTTGAATCAGGGATTCGGGAACGCTGCCATGTGGTTCCTCCATCTTCTGTGTAGATCGCGCGGCCCCAAACAAAAGGCTGCCAGCCGCCAGACACTCCATTTGAATCATCAACAAAATCAACAGACAACAAAAACCCAACATCGCCCGGAACCTGTTGTCGCGACCATTGAGCAGTCGTCGTGTTGAAAGCGACCATGATTGAAAGGAGTATGAAGATGAAGATAGTCATGTGTGTAAGCTTACAATGAGTTCCTTGGCTAGTCAATCGCAAATGTCTTATACACTTTTCCCTCCATCTCTCTTCCGAAGAACTCAGCAACGGAATTCGC
>CAYJNF010000557.1:0-2748 GCA_964370915.1 uncultured Chitinophagales bacterium | reverse complement strand
CTGTCAGTGTCGTTTTTCCCGCGTCAGGGTGCGAGATGATCGCGAACGTCCGGCGTTTCTGGATTTCTTCCTTGATGCCCATGGGTCTCTTCGTGGTTCAGAAAATAAATCAGCCACTGAGACACGGAGGCGCAGAGAGGGGGAGTTCTCTGTGTCCCGGTGAGGCCGTGGCGAAAAGAAGATACGGAAAAGAGGAAGGGCGAACAAATGATTGAATCGGACGGAAATTTTTCCGTACATTGGATGCAGACCAAAATCCATAATCAGCAATCCCAATCGTCTTTCACATGCTTAACATTCCCCAACTTCTCGCAACAGAACTCTCCCTCAATCTCACACACGTACAGAATGCACTGGCACTTCAAGCTGAAGGTGGAACGGTTCCGTTCATCGCGCGCTACCGCAAAGAACGGACGGGAGAGATGAATGAAATTGTGCTGCGCAGTTTATTCGATCGCTTCGCCTATGTTACTGAACTTGAGGATCGCAAAGCTGCTATTCTGAAGTCCATCGAAGAGCAGGGCAAGCTGACCGATGAACTGAAGGCGAAGATCGATGCCTGTGTAGAGAAAACGGAACTTGAAGATCTATATCTCCCCTACAAACCCAAGAAGAGGACTCGCGCAACGGTCGCAAAGGAAAAGGGGTTGGAGCCACTCGCCGAATTCATCAAATCGGTGAACATTCCCGAGTCGCCAAAGGCTTCGCTTGAAGAAGAGGCGGCAAAGTACATTTCAGAAGAGAAAGGTGTTGCCTCGGTTGATGAAGCCCTGGCTAGCGCGTCTGATATCATCGCCGAAGAAATCTCCGAGAAGGCGGAGTTGCGTCATCACTTGCGCGAGTATTTCCTGAAAGCAGGGACCTTTATCTCGAAGGTGAAGGATGAATTTCCGGTCGGGACGACGAAGTTCGAAATGTATCGCGACTACAAAGCAATGGTGAAAGACATCCAACCACATAATATGTTGGCGTTGCGTCGCGGCGAGAATGAAGGCGTGATTACGTTTGAGCTTCAGTTCGATGAGGCTGTTGTGCAAGGATATCTGGAAGCCGAAGAGATTCATTCGAAGGCGCCGAACGTCGCGACTTTTTATAAAGTGATGTTGAAAGATGCATTCGACCGGCTGATGCGGGTCTCGCTTGAAACCGACGTTCGCGTTGATAAGAAACTCTTTGCGGACAAGGAATCGATCCGCACGTTTGAGGAAAACTTGCGTGAGCTTTTGCTGTCGAGCCCCGCTGGCATGAAGCCCACGATGGGCGTCGATCCGGGATTCCGCACGGGATGCAAAGTGTCCATCATCTCCGAGACGGGCAAATTCCTGCATTACGAAACAATCTTCCCGCATCAATCTGACGGACAGCGTTTGAAAGCGGGACAGATGCTGCTTGAGTTGATCAAGAATTACGGCGTCCAACTTATTGCAATCGGCAACGGAACGGCGGGGCGCGAGACGGATGAATTTATCGCCGAAGTAATCAAGGTTCTGGAAAAGCCGCCGGTAAAAGTGATCGTGAACGAATCGGGCGCGTCGGTGTACTCGGCGAGCGAAGTTGCAGCGGAAGAATTTCCAAAGCTCGATCTGACCGTGCGAGGTGCAATCAGCATCGGGCGACGACTGCAGGACCCGCTCGCCGAGCTTGTGAAGATTGATCCGAAGTCGATTGGCGTTGGGCAGTATCAGCACGATGTTGACCAGCGCTTGCTGAAACAGAAGCTGGAAGAAACGGTCGAAAGCTGCGTGAACTTTGTCGGCGTCGATTTGAATCTCGCCTCGGCAGAGTTGCTGAAATATGTGTCGGGATTGAACAAGACCGTGGCGAAGAACATTGTGAAATATCGTGAAGACCACGGGGCGTTCAAGAACCGTCAGGAATTGATGGAAGTGGCGAAGTTCGGCCCGAAGGCATTTGAGCAAGCGGCGGGATTTCTCCGCATCAGAAACGGAGACAATCCTCTCGACAATTCAGCCGTCCATCCCGAAAGCTACGACGTAGCACAGAGAATCCTGAAGGACCTCGACTCAACGATTGAGCAGCTCTCACAGGTCGCGGAGAAACTGAAGTCGCTTGACCTCAAGAAATATGTCACGGACACGGTGGGTGAGCCGACGCTGCGTGACATCATCAGTGAGTTGATGAAACCGGGCCGCGATCCGCGTGCAGAATTCAAATACGCAACATTTCAGGAAGGCGTGAAGGAGCTCAAAGACCTCAAGCAGGGAATGCAGCTCGAAGGCGTTGTGACCAACGTTGCGAACTTTGGCGCGTTTGTGGATATCGGGGTGCATCAGGATGGACTCGTGCACGTGTCGCAGCTTGCCGACAAATATGTGGAAGACCCGAAGAAGTATGTGAAGGTCGGCCAAATTGTAAAGGTGCGCGTGTTGGAAGTGAACGAAGCACTGAAGCGCATCTCACTTTCCATGAAGTCAGCAGAGGGGGCCGCCCTAAAATCGAGGGATGAGAAACACAAAGGCGACAAGGGCGGAGCAGGGAAACCAAAGAAAGGCGATGCGAAGCATTCCGGCAAGAAGATCGAAAAACATTCCGAGCATCACTTCACACTTGATGATCTGAAGGCGAAGTTCAACAAGCAATAAATTCGACACAGCGTTTGTCGTCAACAAAGATGAGTGTCACGTTACTACCGCAAAGCTCACACCCATGCTTGAGCACGTTCGGTAAGGTTCTGTTCTTTCGCGAAACTACCCTTTAAAGAAGTTCCTCATTTTCAAACAGTACATC
>CAYJNF010000556.1:0-2749 GCA_964370915.1 uncultured Chitinophagales bacterium | reverse complement strand
AAAATTCTCGTTGTCATCCCGACGTTCAACGAGGCTGATAACATCCCAAAACTGATTCCTGCCGTTCTGCGTCAGGCGGAAAACATCGACATCCTCGTGGTCGATGACGGCTCACCTGACGGGACCGGAAACATCGTCAAGGAAATCATGACGACGAATCCGCACGTCCAAATAGTCGAACGCCAGGGTAAGCAGGGACTCGGCACTGCCTACGTTGTGGGATTCAGGTACGCCATTCAACACGGTTATGATTATGTGTTTGAGATGGATGCCGATTTTTCACATAACCCCAACGACATTCCGGTCTTTCTCGCAAACATCAAAAACGCAGACCTTGTCATCGGTTCGCGATACATCAACGGTGTGCGCGTGCTGAACTGGCCGATGAATCGCTTGTTGCTCAGTTACTCGGCAAATGTCTATACGCAAATCATCACCGGCATTCCGGTCAGAGATGCAACCGGCGGATTCAAGTGCTACCGGATCGAGACATTGAAAGCGATCGACCTCGATAAGATTCGATCGAACGGCTACGCGTTCCAGATCGAAATGAGTTTCAAGATCTGGAAGAAGGGATTTCGCCTGATCGAGATTCCGATTATTTTCGCGGATCGACGGTCTGGCGTTTCCAAAATGTCGCGAAGTATCGTCTATGAAGCCGTGTTTATGTTGTGGAAGCTGAGGCTTCGCAGTGTCCTCCGACGTTTATAGCGGCCTTCTATCATGGACCTTTCGGTCATCATCGTCAATTACAACGTCCGACAGTTTCTCGAGAACTCGCTGACTTCCATTCTGCGTGCGATGGAGGGATTGACAGGGGAGGTATTTGTCGTCGACAATGCTTCCGATGATGGCAGCCTGGAAATGCTGAAGGTGAAGTTTCCGCAGATCCAACTGATCGAAAACAGAAACAATGTTGGCTTTGCAAAGGCGAACAATGCCGCGCTGAAGTTGGCACGTGGTCGCTTTCTGCTGTTGATCAATCCCGACACCGTCGTGCAGGAAGACACGTTCAGAGTGATGATCAGGTTCTTTGAAGAGAATCCCGATGCCGGATTGGCGGGCTGCAAGATCCTGAATCCCGATGGATCGTTTCAGCTTCCATGCCGGAGAAGCTTCCCAACACCATGGGTTGCGTTTACAAAGATTGCCGGCTTGAGCGGCCTTTTTCCTTCGTCGAAGCTCTTTGGGAAATATAATCTTACCTACTTGAGTGAGGACGAAACGTACGAAGTCGACGCAGTGAGTGGTTCGTTCATGTTCCTGCGCCGCGAGGTGTACGAAACCATCGGTGGATTGGACGAGACATTCTTTATGTACGGCGAGGATCTTGATTGGTGTTATCGCGTATCCCACTCGGGCTCCAAAGTGTACTATGTTCATTCGACGAAGATCATTCACTTCAAAGGCGAAAGTACCAAGCGCAGCGACATCGATGAAATCCGGACGTTTTATCGTGCAATGCAATTGTTTGTCGAGAAGCATTTCAGCAGTTCGTTCATCGTCAGGATGTTCCTTACTGCCGGAATCGCACTGCGGGCTGCTGTTGCGATGATTTCAAAGGCGAGCAAGCCTCTGTTGATCGCGTTGATGGATTTTCTCCTTGTCGATCTTGCATTGATTGTCAGCGAGTACCTTCATTTTGGGGTCTTCTTCCGTTTTCCCCATGACTCGTACCCGATCGTGTGGACGGTTCCTGCGCTGGTGGTCGTGACGTCGTTGTACTCTGCCGGCGTGTACACATCGCATCGGCATTCGGTGTCACGAACGCTCTTTTCGGTGATCATCAGCTACACGATCATTTCAGCGACAATCTTTTTTGCAAAGAGCTTTGCCTGGAGCCGCGCGGTAGTTCTTATTTCCGGAGCCATTACGTTTGTGTTACTGCCTGGATGGCGATTGCTGTATGAAGTTGTCACGGGACGCAAGACAAGTTCGCGAAAGAGTCTCTTCGGTCGTCCGACCGTGATTGTGGGGACTGGCCCCTCGGCCTTGGAAGTGCTGAGGAAACTGCGCGCTCGTGTCGATCACGGATATGATATTGTTGGCTTTATTGATTTGCACAGAAAAAACATCGGCGACAAAATTGCCGGCATTGAAGTCGTTGGCAGCCTTGACAACGTGGGCAAGGTGATCAGTGAGCGAGGCGTAAGCGAAGTAATTTTCTCGACCGATGGCCTTTCGTATTCCGACATTCTCTCGGTGATTGCGAAGAGCAGGGATCGGAGCGTGAACTTCCGGCTGGTGCCCAATAGCCTCGAAGCAATCATCGGCAAAACGCGAATCGACGATCTTGACGCGCTGCCACTCGTTGAAATCGAGTACAACATTCATAAGGCCGGCAACCGCTTGGTAAAACGTGTGGTCGATATTGGACTTTCCCTTCTGGGAATCTTACTTTTCTATCCGTGGACCTTTTTGAGCAAATGGTTTAGGCCGGGAACGCCCGGCACATTCAGTCGAAGGGTTCTCTTGCTTCCACAAGTGTTTTTGGGTAGAATGAGCCTTGTGGGGCGACCACTCTCCGACCCAAATGAAATCTCTGATCACACTGATTCCTTTCTCGGCCCCAGGGGTCTGACCGGTTTGGTACAGATTAATCATCGCGACGATCTGGACGCGGAAGAAGCTGAACGTTACACATTGTATTACGCGAAGAACCAATCATTGATGCTTGACGTGGAGATTATGTTGTAATCATTGCTACTGCTTGTGCGGAGGTAGTCTGTATGGCAAAAGTGACACTAGA
>CAYJNF010000555.1:0-2751 GCA_964370915.1 uncultured Chitinophagales bacterium | reverse complement strand
CCAGCCATTCTGTACAGACCGCTCTTTGTTCTTCGATCAATTCCAGGCTGACCAAAAGGCCTGATTGCTGCGCAAAATATAATTTTGCCAGGAACTCCTGGCGCATCTCGCGACCATGCCTGACCGGGCTGGTGGCCCAATCCAGAAAAACCCGTCTGCCTGCTGAAGTAATTTTGTATTCCTTGCGCATCAGGTAGGACTCGCCGGGCATCATGCTTGAGGTCAATAATCCATTCCCTTTCAGTTTATCCAGAAGGGCATAGAGTTGGTTTTGCTTGATATGCCAAACCAGGGAAATGGCCTCCAGTTGGGTGATCTTTTTATAAAGGTCATACCCATGAATTGGGGCCTGAAATAGAAAGCCAAGAAGGATATATTCCAGTGAAAAAGGAGCTTGTGAGCGAGTCATATCTATACTCTGGATACTCAAATTATGAGTAGGCGGTTCCAGTATAGAATGAACCAGTTTGTAATGGTCTGCTCGAAAGGATGGTTTTTATTCCGAATACACAATGAAAAACCATACTTTTGGCCAGATGGACGGATGGCGGGAAGATTTGATAAAGTGTTGGGATGGAAACCAACGCAGATTGAAGCATCCTGCCCGGTAGATCAAACCCGCAGGAATATTTTTTGGGAGCTGTTTCGAATGGACAATCAACAAAATATCGTCCCCTCTGTGGCTGGCATAATCCTTGCGGCTGGAGCCGCTTCGCGCATGGGCCAACCCAAACTGCTGCTTCCCTGGAAGGGCAGGGCGTTGATCCATCACGCCGCCCATACCGCACTGGCAGCCGGGTTGGATCCGGTCATTGTCGTGGCGGGCGCCCGGATGCTTGAGATTCAAACGGCTCTGACGGATCTGCCTGTGGAGGTCATTCATAACACGGCCTGGGAGAACGGGCAAAGCACATCGGTCGGGACAGGCATCCGTGCGCTGCCCGAACGAACCACGGCAGCCATGTTTCTGCTTGGCGACCAACCTTATGTTTCGGTTGAATTGATTCAAGCATTGCGGCAAACTTATATTCAGGATCGTCCAATCATCCTGGCGCCTTTTGTTGGCGGAAAGCGGAGCAATCCGGTTTTATTTGATGGTTCGATTTTCGAGGCATTGTGCGCGTTACAGGGCGATGCCGGTGCCCGCAGTATTTTCGGTCAATACCCCCCGACGCCGCTGGCCTGGCAGGATGAGCGGCTTCTTTTTGACATCGATACCCCCGAAGATTATCAACGCCTGCTCAAGGACAATGGGTAACTGCATTCTGGCTTGTCTAGACGGCAAACTGTCCTTAAGTATGGTTTTCATCAAACAATTGAAACGAAGATCAACCTTAAGTATGAACACTGCGGCAGGTGTTTTGATATACTTTTACATCGGTAGTTGAGTATTTTTTGAATATACTCATCCTGTTTGTAATCATTTAATCCTTGTCTAGCTAGAGGACAACAGCCATGGAAATCCCGCCCATCTCGCATCCCGCCTGGCGCGATATTGTCACCGGTAAAACCCAACACCAATTCGAATTCCTGGGCGTAAAGTTCTATTTGGGATACCTGTCCTCCCAAATTCGGTGGAATTCCTCAGCAGAGACAATTCAAAGAGGCATTATTGATTTGCGCAACGTGTTTGCCAGAAATGCGGACCTGCCCTCGGTTCAAAGAGATTTGAGACGAATTTTCAAAGAGGATATTTTGAGCGGTTGTATGAATGAACTGGCTGAGGTGCGGGAGAAGCTTTCTCGTGGAAAAAGATTGCTGCTGGCTGGGGATGAGGAGATTCTCAGACAAGTTCCGCGTGGAGCCTGGGTTGGCGGGACCATCCCATATTTTATGACCGAGGACGGCGGGGTGTCTACCAAGGACAAGCTCTATGTGACCGAATTACCCGACTATATCGAGATTGCCTCGGTCGAAACTTATGATGAAACTACGATTTGCAATATTTATTCGGACATTCCTAATAAAGGCTTCAGTATCATCATTATGCCGGCATCATCTGCCACTCATCTGGAATTTGCATTAAATGCGCCAAAATATAAGGATTTTGCTTCCAGGCCGCTTATTGGTTGGGTTTCCGGGGTCTATTTGAGTGATGTGGGAAAACTCAAACCAAAAATATTTCTTGGCGGGCGGAATAAAATATTGGAAAATGGCGCGGTGGTATGTCACTTGAAATTGCCGAATACACATGTTCCCGAGATTGGGATTGTTAATATCTTTGAACAAGGCAGTGGGGATACGATCATTTTTCCCGAAACTGGTTTTACTGTCCGTGTAGTCGAAGTGAATGGGATCAAAACCAATTTTGCTGACTATATTCATCGAAAGAAGCTGGATACCAAACTCCCCCTGGTGGCTGATTACTCGGGTGCGATGATTAATGTTAGTTTTCAAAGTGTTGACAGAGAGAAACAGGAGGTACGTCTCTATGCCCCCGTTTTTGCGGGAATGGCATACAAGCACGCAAAGCCAATCAACGATTACGTAGAGCAATTCACCTCCCAAGTGCCGTCATTTATGGGCCAACAGGTTGTTTTCTCTTGCAATTGCATTCTGAATTACCAGTATTCAGGGTTGGAGGGCAAAAAGGTGGGGGATATTACAGGCCCGACCACGTTTGGCGAAGTGGCTTACCAATTGCTGAATCAGACCATGATTTACTTGAAAATTACCGACCTGACGAGTATTTGACTTGCTTGAAAAACGAAAGATGGTGTCGAGCCTGGATGATCCGACAATGTATGGGTG
>CAYJNF010000554.1:2433-2752 GCA_964370915.1 uncultured Chitinophagales bacterium | reverse complement strand
TCCCGGCCGAGTTTGCCGAAGTGGCCTCCATGGCCATGGAATTGCTCGGGTCACCGTACATTACAAAGGAAGAGGGCGGCTTCTACACTGAACGGGAAGCGGCGCGCGCCCGGCTCGAACACCTGGAAGGACTTGTCACTTTCTGGCCCTACATGGCCCTGGTGGACGCCTTCCAGCATTGGATCTATGAGAATCCAGTGCAAGGCTCGGACCCAATTCAATGTGAAGAGAAATGGGGTGAGTTGTTGGATCGCTTTATGCCCGTCATCGACTACAGTGGATTCGAGGATGACAAGAAGACCTACTGGCATCGCCAGGG
>CAYJNF010000554.1:0-2423 GCA_964370915.1 uncultured Chitinophagales bacterium | reverse complement strand
CAGGGACACATTCATACCTCGCCTATTAACTACATCGAATACCCACTGGCGCAGTTGGGCGCGGTGCAGGTCTGGGCCAATGCGCTCAAGGATCAGAAGAAAGCCGTGGAAGATTATCGCAAGGCGCTCGCGCTCGGCTCCACGGTATCCCTGCCTGAGTTATTCCAGGCGGCCGGAGCAAAATTCGCCTTCGACGCGGAAACGCTCAAGATATTCATAGACTTGATCGAGTCCGAGATCGACAAACTCGAACAGATCACCCACTGATCTCACGGGGCATGGCGCAACCATGCCCTTTTTATTCGGTATCGATTGGAGATGAAAATGCAATACGTTAACCTCGGAAAGACCGGCATGAAAGTCTCGCGCCTGTGCCTGGGCATGATGAGCTACGGCAGCAAGAAATGGCGCGAGTGGATTCTCGAAGAGAACGAGGCCCTGCCTTTTGTCCAGCGCGCGCTTGAGGCGGGCATCAACTTCTTCGACACGGCGGATGTGTATTCGGTTGGCGAAAGCGAACGAATCCTCGGCAGCTTGCTGCGCAAGTTGAACGTCCACCGCGAGGACGTGATCGTCGCCACCAAGGTCTTCAATCCGATGGGTGAGGGCCCCAATGAGCGCGGCAACTCGCGCAAGCACATCCTCGACTCCGTCGACGCTTCACTGCGCCGCCTGCAAATGGACCATATCGACTTGTACCAGATCCATCGCTGGGATTACGAAACGCCCATCGAGGAAACGCTCGATGCACTGAACGATGTGGTGCGCGCGGGCAAGACGCGTTACATCGGCGCCTCGTCCATGTTCGCCTGGCAATTGATGAAGGCCCTGTCCGTCTCGGATGCGCGCGGATACGCCCGCTTCGTCTCGATGCAGGGGCATTACAACCTGGCCTACCGCGAGGAGGAACGCGAGATGATTCCCCTGTGCCTCGACCAGGGCCTGGGCCTGATTCCCTGGAGCCCGATGGCGCGCGGATTCTTCGCGGGCAACCGCAAACGCACAGGCGGCGGCGAGACGCTCCGCTCGAAAAACGATTCGTTCGCCGACAGCCTGTACTTCCGCGAAAGCGACTTCGACGTTCTGGAGCGCGTCCAGGAAGTGGCCAAGGCCCGCGGCGTAAACGGGTCGCAGGTGGCGCTGGCCTGGCTGCTGAACAAGCCGCACATCACCTCCCCGATCATCGGCGCGACGAAGATGGTCCACCTTGACCAGGCCATCGCCGCGCTCGAGATCAAACTGGACGAGACTGAGGTCAAACATCTTGAAGAGCCCTACAAGCCGCATCCCGTGCTGGGACATTCGTAATCAACCGGACACGGTGGACGGTAAGTGGCGACTGTAAGCAGTTTCTATAGTCCATGGCCGACCGTTCACGGTCTTTAAGTTGGTAAAATAAGTCTGCATCCTTTCATACGGAGAATTCCCTTGACCGAAACCCTCAAAATCTTCATTCCGATGGCTGGCTGGGGCACGCGCATGCGTCCGCATACCTGGAGCAAACCCAAGCCGCTGGTCAGCGTGGCCGGCAAGACCTCGCTCGAACACCTGCTGGACATGTTCAAATCCCTGCCTGATCCTGAAAATGTGGATTTCATTTTTATCCTTGGCCCATACCTTGGCGAAATGCAAATCCCCCCGTTCATCAAAGAAAACTATCCGGACATGAAGGCCCACTTCGTTGTACAGAATGAAATGAAGGGCCAAAGTCATGCCCTGTGGCTGGCGCGCGAATACCTGCATGGGCCCATGCTCGTGTGCTTCTCCGACACGCTCATGGAAACGGACTTCTCCTTCCTCGCGCAGGAACAAGCCGACGGTGTAGCCTGGGTGATGCCCGTCGAGGATCCGCGCCGCTTTGGGGTGGCGGAACTTGGCCCCGACAATTGGGTAACACGCTTCATTGAAAAGCCGCAGTCACTCGACAATAACCTTGTAGTGGTTGGGTGTTATTACTTCAAGAAGTCCGAGAGTTTGCTGGCGGCCATCGAAGACCAGATGCAGCGCGGCATCATGCTCAAGGGCGAGTATTTCCTGACCGACACCATCACGCTGATGATCGAAAGCGGAGCGAAGGTGCGGACGGAGAACATCGCCTCCTGGCTGGATACGGGCACCATCGACGCCACGCTGGAGACGAACCGCATCCTGCTGGACCGAGGGGCCGGCAACGCCTCCGAAATCGGGACCCTACCCCAGGTCCAGATCGTGCCACCGGTCTTCATCCACCCCAGTGCGGAAGTGAGCCAGGCGGTCATCGGGCCGCACGTCTCCATCGGACCGAACTGCATCATCCACCAGGCCGTCGTCTCGGACAGCATCATCGAGGCCGACACGCGCATCGAACGGGCTGCCCTGACCCATTCACTGATCGGGCGCAACTGTACCGTGGAGGGCCAGCCAAACCAGGAGGCTGCTGCCAC
>CAYJNF010000553.1:0-2771 GCA_964370915.1 uncultured Chitinophagales bacterium | reverse complement strand
GTAGGGAGATATATAGCAATGACTGAGACGATATCGACAGCTGGAGATTGAAGGCAGCGTAACGCAAAAGTTGTTCATAAATTGTTGTTGATTTTCCAATCCGGCTGACTACATTTCTGTGGCCGTCCAAATTCGGCAGGAAGTGTCAAAGAAAGTTGAGCACCAAGTCAAGCGATGCCTGAATACGTCCATCTACACAATCACACACATTACAGCCTTCTCGATGGCGCATTGAAGGTTGATGAACTCGTTCACGCCGCCGTCGAGAACAAGATGCCGGCCGTTGGACTGACAGATCACGGCGTGATGTTCGGTGCAATTGAGTTTTACAAGAAGGCTAAGAAGGCCGGCATCAAGCCAATCATAGGCTGCGAGGTCTACATTCTCACGAAGGGAAGCCGGTTCGAGAAATCTACGCAAACCACAGAATCGGGAGGCAAGCGGGGCGCGTATCATCACATGATCTTGCTTGCAAAGAACCTCCAAGGCTACAAGAATCTCATCAAGCTCTGCACAATCGGTCACACGGAAGGCTTCTACTACAAACCGCGCATTGATACCGAAGTGCTCCGTCAGTACAGCGAAGGACTGATCGGGACGTCTGCATGTGCAGGAGGGGTAGTAGGAGCGCAGCTTGCCAACGGCGAGGATGCGGAGGCATACGCTGCCGCCGAGTTGTACAAGGACATCCTTGGCGAGGATTTCTATATCGAAATCCAGAATCACGGGATCAAGCGCGAAGCAATAATTCGCGACAAGGCACCCAAGCTGGCAAAAGATCTCGGCCTCAAACTTATCTGCTCAAATGATGTTCACTATCTGAAACGTGAGCACTCCATTGCTCACAATATCATGCTGCTGATTCCAGATTCAAGCAGCACGTCCACTCAGGATTACACCCAACTCCGCTATCAGACGGATCAGGTTTATTTCAAGTCCAGTAACGAGATGATCGAGCTTTTCAGAGAATATCCTGAGGCTCTCAATTCGACGATGGAAGTGATGGAGAAATGCAATCTCGAACTCGATTTGAAGACGAATCACATGCCGAGTTTCCCGATCCCCGCAGACGCGGGAGTGGAGACGCTTGATGACTATTTCGAGAAGCTGGCGTGCGAAGGCTTTGCTCAACGTTATCCCGTAACGACCGAAGAACTTCAAGCGCGACTCAGGCATGAGATTTCCGTTATCAGGAAGATGGGATATGCCGGATACTTTCTCATCGTGTCGGATTTCATTGCCGCGGCGCGCAGGATGGGGGTGTTTGTCGGACCAGGAAGAGGAAGCGCTGCCGGGAGCATTGTTTCGTACGCACTCGGCATCACCAACGTCGATCCGATGAAATACGATCTCCTCTTCGAGAGATTCCTCAACCCCGATCGCGTCAGCATGCCCGACATTGACGTCGACTTCTCGGACGACAAGCGCGAGAAGGTAATTCAGTATGTACGAGAGAAGTATGGCGCGGAGTCTGTGTCTCAGATTATCACGTTCGGCACGCTCTCTTCGCGGGCAGTCCTGAAGGATGTTGGACGCGTCCTCGGCGTTCCGCTGAGTACAATCGACTCAATCACGAAGCAGATTCCTGTCGAGCTTGGGAAAGTCCGTCCGCTGGCGGATGCACTCGAGACTCTTCCCGACTTGAAATGGGTGAAGGAAAGCAGCGACCCCAAGATCAAGGTCCTCATCGAGGCTTCACTGGTCCTTGAAGGAATGAACCGCGGCGCGGGCATGCACGCTGCGGGTGTCGTGATTGCTCCCGGCAATATCAGTGACCACGTGCCGCTCTTCAAGACGCCGGCGACAGAACTGATGACGCAATTCAACATGAAGGATCTTGAGACTGCGGGTCTGCTCAAGATGGACTTCCTCGGGTTGCGTACGCTCTCGGTGCTGGAGAATGCGCTTGCGATGATCAAGCACAACCATGCCGTAGATATTGACTTGGACAAACTTCCTGAAGATGATGCCTTGACGTTCGAGTTGTTCACGAAGGGCAATACGGTTGCAGTCTTCCAGTTTGAAAGTTCCGGGATGCAGGATTGGCTGAAGAAGCTGAAGCCCACTAGCATTAGCGACCTTGTTGCCATGAACGCGCTGTACCGTCCAGGCCCGATGGAGATGATTGGCGACTTCATCGAGAGGAAGCATGGGCGCCAACAGATTGTGTACATGCATCCCAAGATGGAATCCATCCTGCGAGAGACGTATGGAGTGATCGTCTATCAGGAGCAGGTCATGAAGATTGCGACGGAGGTGGCTGGATTCTCGCTTGCCAAAGCCGACATCATGCGTCGCGCCATGGGAAAGAAGAACAAAGAGGAAATGGCCAAGCTGAAGGTTGAGTTCATCGACGGGGCCATTGCTCTCGGAACTCAGAAGAAGCTTGCGGGCGAGATATTCGACTTGATTGAGAAGTTCGCATCCTACGGTTTTAACAAGTCCCATAGCGTTGCCTATTCAGTTATTGCGTATCAGACTGCGTATCTGAAAGCTCATTACCCGGCCGAGTATATGGCGGCAACGCTTTCTTCCGAAATTGGTGACACGGACAAGATTGTCATGCTCATCGATGATTGCCGGAAGATAGGCATAGAGGTTTTGCCGCCGGATGTCAACGAGTCGGGCACAAACTTTCTTGTCATCAATGGGGCCATACGATTCGGCCTTTGCGCGATCAAGGGTGTTGGGGAGAGTGCAATCGAGTCAGTCATTAAGTCACGAGACGAAGAGGGCAAGTTCGAGAATCTCTTTGACTTCTGTCGTCGCGT
>CAYJNF010000552.1:0-2772 GCA_964370915.1 uncultured Chitinophagales bacterium | reverse complement strand
GCCCAGTATGCGGGATTGATCAAGCCGGGCACTGCCGGACTTCCGCCGTGGCAGCGTGTGGATTGGTCGGTGCTGAATGCGATGGAGCGTTACATCGGCACGAACGTTACTGAAGGAAAATACTATTCACATTCACTTCCGCCGTTCGGCGATCAGCAGTATTATGAGTTGATCGGAAAGTATAAGCAATACAATCAGGGATGGGATGATAGACCGGCCAGTTACAACTATCCCGAACCGGTGACGCCGAATTTCACATACTACTCCGGAGAATTCTCGCGGGCGGACGATTATTACGGCAGCGCGACGACGTACGTGACAGTCGCGCTGGTGAACCACGCGGTGAGCGCAATCGATGCGGCGTGGTCTGCGGCCAGCTACAATCGAAGTCTTCGCGCATCGATGGGATATCAGACAGTTCCTGTTGGTTTGGGTGTTGCGCGTGTGCCGGCTGCGCGGTTGGAATACTCCTTCTAAAGACTAAAGGTGCAGATCAAAAGCTCTCCGCGGAGGCGCGAAGACGCTGAGCAGTGGTGGTTGCGTTAGTCATCGATGGGCGGACCGTTTTTGTCCGCCTTTTCTATTTCGGTACACGCATGGTCACGTACGCCGCGCCGACGAGGAAGATGAGATTTGCAAGCCATGCCGTGAGCAACGGGTGGATGTCGCCGTTGTACCCGAAGACCTGGCTGACTTTCATGAAGATGAGATAGATGAAGCAGATGAGCAGGCTGATGCCGAGTTGCACGCCGATGCCGCCGCGCCGTTTCACCGAAGCAAACGGCACGCCGAAGAGAACCACGATCACGGATGCAAACGGAAACGAAATCTTGCTATAGAAATCGACAAGCCACTTCGACACATCCTGTCCCGCGCGCTTCTGATTTTCAATGAAGCTCTCCAGTGAGCGATAATCCATCTCGTCGGGCTGCTCTTGCTTCTTGCGAAGATCTTGCGGATCGAAATGCAGTCGGTCTGAAGGCTGTACGTCGAACTTCTCCAGCCGTTCCTTGTTGTTGGCAAACCATCGCCGGATTCCATTGTGGAGCATCCACCGGCGCTGCGTCGAGTCCCATTCCATCGTCTGCGCATCGACGCGGGCAACGAGGATCGTCAAATTCGTGTCGCTGAAATCCTGGATGCTGACGCGTGAAGCGACCTCACGGGAATCATCAAAGAATCCCATCGAGAGTATGCGTGTCGGCGAGTCCTGCACGTAGATGTTCGAGCCTGAACCGCTGATGGTGTTCTTGTTGAGGTACACGCGTTCAAGATGGAATTTCTTCTTGTTCGCCTTCGGCACAATCCATCCATTAAAATACACCGACGCAACACTCACGATCAACGCAACGATGATGTAGGGAACCATCAACCGGAAGAGGCTGAGGCCGGTGGCTTTCATCGCGGTCAGTTCATTCTGCGTGGAAAGCCGGGCCGTCACAAATAGACTAGCCAGCAGCATGGCGACCGGCATGATAAGCTTGATGATTTCGGGCAGGAAGTAGAGATAGTAACTCAGGATGATATCCGTTGTGGCGTCACGGTCGATGAAGTCGTCGAGGTTTTCCATCGCATCGATCACAACAAAGATGACAAGCACCGCCAGCAGCGAAAACATCAACGTGACAAGAAATTGTTTCACGATGTAGCGATCGATGAGCTTCATCATTCCTCAACTGTCGGTGCTATTGACTCATCGGGCAGGTCACGACGGAATCGCTTCGGGATCACCCGACGCATGAAGCTCCAATCGATGACGACGGACTCTTTGCCGACGCGAACGGTGAGATAAACGCCAAGGATGCCGAGCAAAATGTTTGCAGACCACATTCCCCAAAATGGTGAAAGCAAGCCCCGGTCGGCGAGTTTTTCACCCCCAATGAGAAACGCCCAATACAGGAGGAAGAAGCCGAAGCTGAGTGTGGCAGCGATGCCGAACCCGCCGCGCTTTGACATAATACCAAGCGGCACGCCAACGAGAACAAACACAATGCATGCGATGGGGATGGAGTATTTCTTGTAGATCTCAACGCTGTATTGATCGATCTGCTTTTCAATCATCTCCATCCGCAGCAGTTCATTCTGGACCGCCGAGTTGATGATGCGCGCGCGGCTTTCGGGTTGTTCGAATCCCTGAAGCGGGTAGATTGGTCCACGCCGTGGCTGAGCCATCCCGAACGGGAGCCCGCGTTGCGCTTGCTCTGCAACGAACGGCGCCGATTTGTTTCCACGCAGCAGCCGGTCAAAATCCTCACGCACAAGACTCTGCAAGCCGGTGTCGATCATTGCGCGGGCGTGCCACAGGCTGTCAACAATGTAGCGCATTTCCCGGGCGCTCAACTCACGATCGCTGCGAATCACCGATCCTTCCGAGGTTCGTTCAAAATCGAAACCTTCAACAGTTGTCACAATCCGGTGATCCTTAAACCGGATTCGTTTGTACTCCTTCATGTTCACGAGATCGAGTTCGTGGATCTCGCCATTGTGAAGATCCATGATGAGCTTGCGAACATCGTGAGAAAACGAAATCGTCCCGTGATCGGCGGTGATCACGATGTTAACATTGGGGTTGGTGTAGTCGTACAGCGTAATGCCCTCAAGCTCGTTGCTGTTCTCGAACGTCTTGTGGACGAGCATGCTGTAGCCCTGAATCTCCTGTGAGAACAAACCGGCAACGATACTCAGGGTAGGGCGTTTCCGCCTGATGTCCATCGTGAGAGTCTTTGCATTGTGGTTTTGTTCGGGCTGCAAGTGGTTGTTGAACCAGATGAT
>CAYJNF010000551.1:0-2773 GCA_964370915.1 uncultured Chitinophagales bacterium | reverse complement strand
GGACTCCACCGCTCAGACTCGACGGACAACTTTTGAAACCAGTACGGACACGGTCACAACACAGGGCGTGACGGGCGGGTCGGAAACCACGAATGCGGCAGGCTCGGGAATTGTGCGGTTCACCGTACAGATTGGCTCATTCAGGGATGCGAAGAATGCCAGTGTCGTTCAAACTTCTGCCCGACAACGCTACCAACTCCCGGTCGTCAATGTCTACAACGCCTCCGGGCATCTGTATCAAGTCCGTATTGGATTCTTCGAAACCGAAGAACAAGCGATTGCGTTTCGCGCAACGCTGATGAACGAACATCCTCTGGATTACAAAGATGCATGGGTAGTCGAGATCAACAAATGATGATGCGCTCGTGCGTATTCTTTTTGACGCTCCTCGTCTGGGGATGCAGTTCGTCGAAGGAGACCGGAAAAGAGAGCGGCACGTCCACCGCAGAAAATGAGTTGGCGAAGTACGAGTCGGGTTTTCGTCCGTCCGATTACGATGTTGACACAAAGGTGTTCTTTTCGGAACTGAAGAGAGAGTCGGAGCGAAAGTCAATCCCGTCGGAGCCCGCCATCATCGAACCCCCAATCATCGTCTCGGGATTCAGAGTCCAACTCCTGTCTACGACAAACATCGACGAGGCTAACAACAAAAAGGCTGAGGCTGAAGCGGCGTTCCCTTCAGAGTGGTTTTATATTGCGTACGATCCTCCTGCCTACAAACTGCGTGCGGGCAATTTCCTGAATCGGGCGGATGCTGAGAGCTACATGACATTTCTCTCAGAAAATGGATATCCCGATGCGTGGGTTGTTCCTGAGAAGGTAGTCAAGAACATTCAACGCAAACTCATCCCAATCCCCGGACAAGAACCGCCAGTCCACCCCGACAGATAACCAGAGACTGATAACCAGAACTGTGCAGTTCATTTGTTCTGCTTGAACGTCACATTCACACCTTCGACTCCCCATCTCGCTCTAACTTTCAGAGTATCAGGATACGTCACGAAGCGTTCGGAGAACTGAAATGGAAATGGCCTCCCAAACGAATACGTTCTCGATGAATCCCTGTCACGATACGACTCCATCATATAGCGCCCTTCGGGAAGTTGCTCGAAATGAAACTTGCCTGGTCCCTTGAGTCGTTGCGTGTTGGTTCTTTGCGTATTCGAGTACAGCTGCACCGCAGTCAGCACAATCTCGCCTTGACGGGACGTGCTATCGGGATCTGCAACGAATCCATCAATCGTTCCTGTTGTCCGCAGATCGAGACTCCAGAATCGAAACAGCGCAGTGGAGTCGGTGTATCCGTTTCCGGCATAATCCTTCAGAGAGTCGAGAACAAATCTCGCCTCATATCGCATATTCGAGGTGAGAGGATTCTTTGTCGACAACAGGAGACTTGCTCCTGTCAGCCAGCGCACATCACAAGCTACTGGCGCCTTGTTGCTATCAACCATGCTGATCGCCAGGTTAATAGGATGTTGCCTCACAGGTTCAGAAAACTGTAGAATGAACCGCACGTCCAGCGGCACGTTTCTTGTGCTATCGCTCAGCCCAACGATGGTAAACCGGGGTTTCAGTGTGTCGGGAATATTCACGCCGTTAAACACAAGACCCGCGTTCGCAGTGTCAATTCTGTTGCCGACTGTATCAGAAAGCTCGCGGATGGTGAACCTGTAACTCCTGGCACTATCCAGAATTGACTCAGTGATGATGGTTGCCACGGTCGAGTCATGCTTGTCCAACGAACGAAGAACAATTTCAACCGGGCTACGCGTGACCGTGTCCTCGATCGAAATCAATGCATCCCGAAATGATGCTGTGTCAACAGGCTCGCTGAAATAGACATGAATCTGCCGCTGGTTGACAGGCTGCACTTTTGTGACAAATGGTTTGGCAGTATCCTCTTGTGAAAGACGAAACCAAATGTCGCCGGCAGCAACATCTGTCGAATCAATGCTAATATCGCGTGCCGCAACACCGAATTGGTCAATCTGCTTGTCATACAGGAGATTGCGATACTCGTCTCTCACCGCGAATAACCGGTATCGTCCCCACGCCAGATTCGACAGAGTCCATCCACCGTCTTTACCTGTCTGCGTGATGTAATCAGGCTTCTTCTTGCTCGGATCCAGAGTGTCGGGCACAATGCCATTGAGCGCATAGCCAAAGACCAGAACGCCTTCGGGCTTTGCATCAAACACCCTTCCCGTAAGAAGGCCCTTGTCAATCGTCTCGCCGGTGGCAAATGCAAGAGTAAAGCCATGAGCCATCCGATTGCGAGCACGCACGTCGATCACATCGGTTCCGATATTGACCACGTACGTTTTGTTGGTGCGAAGTGAGTCACTGAACAATATCGTCACTTCAGTTCCGCTCCAATCAAACTCCAATTCTCCAAGTGGGGGGGAAATGAAAATGGACTCCTCGACCGAGCGGCGGTCGACGTACTCACTGAACTCAAGCACAATCCTATCCGTGGCAACCCGAATCTGATTCGTATCAGGTTCCGTGCGGATAGTAATCGGGGGAGTAGAATCAACGGGACCACCTTCCGGACCCATCTGTCCGGCGCAGGACATGATTTCAAGAAGGGAGGCGCCAAGGCAAATCGAGAGAAAGATTTTTTTGCAAGCCATCAAAAAGTCGGAACGTTTGAGGAACAAATGAAGTTGTATAGGTTGAAGACGTACCAATATAGCAAATTGCTGCAACAGTTTGGGGCGTGCCGGAATTCAAGTTGTGGGTTGGAGAAGATGAAGGTAGGTGGTGAAGG
>CAYJNF010000550.1:0-2785 GCA_964370915.1 uncultured Chitinophagales bacterium | reverse complement strand
TGCCCGAAAACAGATCATCACACCGACGGTGGTGAATCTTAACAATTCGTTATTATCACTTGAGAAGATGTTGACCCGCTTGATTGGAGAGGACATCGAGCTAAAGCTGTCACTCTCCCCGGATCTGTGGAACGTGAAGATAGACCCAACCCAAGTCGATCAGATCCTCGCTAACTTCGCAACAAATGCCCGCGACGCCATCGCGGACGTGGGCGCAATTACCATTGAAACGAATAATGTCGCCAAGGACCAGGTGTACTCGAAAGAACAGATCGGATTCGTCCCCGGTGACTATGTCTCCCTGACGTTCAGCGACAATGGGCGTGGAATGGACAAGGCAACACAGGAACGTATTTTCGAACCATTCTTCACCACTAAACCGAAAGACCGCGGAACAGGTTTGGGGCTGGCAACGGTCTTCGGAATTGTTCAACAGAACGGCGGCTTCATCAACGTCTACAGCGAACCCGGGCAAGGAACAACATTCAAGATCTATCTGCCAAGATTCCGGGGGACGATAGAACAACCCGCGGAACAAAAGGGAGATATTCAACTCTCGGGGTCGGAGACCATTCTCGTTGTCGAAGATGAATTGGACCTGCTGGAGTTTACCAAGGGCGCGTTGACGAAGCATGGATACACTGTGCTCACCGCGAATTCTCCGGGAGACGCGATTCTCATTTGCGAAATGTTTGAAGGCGCAATCCATCTTGTCCTCACAGATGTTGTTATGCCCGGCATGAATGGCAAGGAACTCAAAGGACGCCTTGAAAGCCTGAAGCCTGAGATGAAGGTGATGTTCATGTCCGGATATACAGCAGACATTGTCGCGAACCGCGGCATTCTTGATGAAGGTGTGAATTTTCTCCAGAAGCCTTTCACACCGCTTGATCTCGCGCGCAAAGTGCGACACGTGCTGAACACGTAACATGCTGTTGAACGACATTATCCTTTTGGCAACACTCTTGAAAAGAATTGGAAAATGAAAACCAAGCTCACACGAATAGCAATGCGTACCAGCCTTGTCTATTGGACGCTTGCCGCGCTCTGGATTCTCCTTTCCGATCAGGCGCTTCATGAGCTGTCGTCGGACCCGGACTTCATCAGCAGAATATCCATGTACAAGGGTTGGGCATTTGTCACGATCACAGCGCTCCTGTTGTACCTCTCCTTGCGGACACAGTTGTTCCTCTGGAATCGCGAAGCCTCCCGCCGAAAAGAGGCCGAAGAGCAGATAAAATACCAGGCTCATCTTCTCGCCAACGTCAACGATGCTGTGCTTGGCATGAACGCCACGTTCGAGCTAACCGCGTGGAATCAAGCAGCCGAACGAATCTACGGTTGGCGAGCCGAGGAAGTACTTGGGCGACCCGCGTTCGAGGTCCTACCCACCGTATTCATCGACAGCGGCCTGGATCAAACAAAAGCAATCGAGCTACTGAAGCAAAGTGGACACTTTTCCACCAACGTCCTCCATACAAGAAAAGATGGAACAACCGTCATGATGGAGGTCCGGGCGGCGGCAATTATCGATGACAACGGAAACATTACGGGCTATGTGGCGGTCAGCCGCGACATCTCCGAACGCACGCAGGCTGAAGAGACACTTCGTTCATCCCAACAAAAATTTTCTACCGCATTCCGTATTTCCCCCGATGCATTGAACATCAATCGATTATCCGATGGCTTGTACCTGGAAGTGAACCAGGGCTTTACTTCGATTACAGGATACACTGCCGACGATGTTGTCGGAAAGACCTCAGTCGAATTGAACATCTGGACGGACATCAAAGAAAGAGAACGCCTGGTCCGGGAACTTCGAGACAGTGGCGAGGTCTCAGATTTTGAAGCAACCTTCCGAATGAAGGACGGCAGCATCCGCACCGGGCTGATGTCGGCACGCGTTATCCTGGTGAACGGCGAAAAGTGCATCCTTTCGACCACGCGGGACATTACGGAGAGAAAGAAGGCGGAAGAGTCGCTTCGGCGCAGTGAAGCAAAGTTCAGATCGTATGTTGAACATGCACCCCTCGGTGTGGTCATCGCTGATGCCTCCGGTCGCTTTGTTGATGTCAATTCCGTTTCGGCACGGATGCTCGGCTATACATGCCCGGAGCTTATCGGACAGCACATTCACGACGTTTCTGCAGGCGATTCGCTCGATGCAAGCCTCGCATCCTTTGAGGAGACAAAACAAACCGGTGGTTTCTCAGGCGAGCTTCTGCTGCACCGCAAAGATGGATCGGGCGTTTGGGTGAGCCTGCACATGGCAAAGCTCGATGACAACCACTTTATCGCGTATTGTCGCGACATCACGGAACACAAACGCGCAGAGGAGTTGCTCAAAACAAGCGAAGCCCTTTTGTCCAGCGCCGTAAAGATGGCACGCATGGGGCACTGGGAATATGATATCGCTGCCGACCGCTACACGTTTAATGACTTTTTCTATGCCCTCTTCAAAACCAGTGTGCAACACGTTGGCGGCTACACGATGTCCGAAGAGGAGTATTCCCGGCGCTTCGTTCATCCGGAAGACGTCGGCTTCATGCGCGATGAAGTGAAGAAGGCTCTTGAGACCAAGGATCCATATTACGAAAGGGAGATCGAGCATCGGGTAATCTGTGCAGACGGCAGCATTGGATATGCTTCGGTTCGCTTCTTTGTTGTCATGAATGAAAACGGCCGCCCGATAAAGACCTACGGGGTCAGTCAGGACATCACCGAACGAAAAAAAGCAGAACGCCAGATCCAGCTACTTGCCTCAACGCTGGGTTCGACGCAGGAC
>CAYJNF010000549.1:0-2789 GCA_964370915.1 uncultured Chitinophagales bacterium | reverse complement strand
TACATTTGGCAGTTTGTTGCCGGGAAACCAAAACACAATTCGCCGGCGTCACTTAAAGGCATTCCTGCAACTACTGCCGAATCGGACGCGATGAGCAAGGATCTGAAGAAGCGCGGGTTCAGATTTGTCGGTTCGACAATTTGCTATGCGTTCATGCAGGCAACGGGAATGGCGAATGACCACGTTGTCGGTTGCTGGCGCCGCCGGAAGACGTCAGCTCGTTAGCATGAAGCGTTTTTAATCGGCACCTCGTGATTTCATTGGCTTTTCCCATTTCGCAGGATGTTCACATGCTTGGATTCACTTGCCGAAACCCGTATTTTTAGTAACATCAAATCACCAACTGGCGAGAGCCATCATCAAACAACACATCAAGGAATACCAGATGAAGTACATGATTGTAGTAGCAATGAGTGTCCTGTTGCTAGCCTGTCAGGGAAACACACAAAACAAGGAATTAAAGACAACGCAAGACAGTGTCAGCTATGTTATCGGTACGAACATCGGCGGCAATCTGAAGGCACAGAAAGTGGAAGTCAATATCGATGCACTCGCCCGCGGAATCAAAGAATCGATGGATACCGGAAAGACCTTGCTGACAGAAGAACAGGCGCGAACCTTGATGATGGCGTTTCAACAACGCATGATGGAGAAACAACAGTCTGAGGCAAAAGTCGCAGGAGAAAAGCACCGGAAGGAAGGCGAGGCGTTCCTTGCGGCAAACAAAACAAAAGCCGGCGTTGTCACGACGGCAAGCGGACTCCAGTATAAAGTCATCACGATGGGAACCGGACCGAAGCCAAAGGCAGATCAAACTGTGACCGTGAACTATCGCGGAACGACAATCGATGGAAAAGAGTTTGATAGTTCGTTTAAGCGCGGCGAGCCTGCGACATTCGGTGTTGGACAGGTAATTGGCGGCTGGACAGAAGCGATTCAGTTGATGCCGGTCGGATCGAAATGGGAATTGTACATCCCGGCAGACCTTGCCTACGGCGATCATGGATCAGGCGAACATATTCCGCCCGGCGCAACACTCATCTTCGAAGTCGAATTGCTCTCCGTGAAGTAGAGATTCGTTTTTCTTATTATGAGACCGCAGGGCTATCCGGCTCTGCGGTTTTTTTCTTCTCTCAACAGGAATTCCCATGAACCAAATTGCTGAAGTGTATGTGAAACTCGTTCTCGCCGTCGGCCAGCACGATGGGGATTACGTCGATGCGTACCACGGACCGGAAGAATGGATGACGGAAGCAATGTCCGAGAAGAAGTCACTGCACGAAATCCACAACTCTGCACATACAACACTCGGACTGTTGCGATCGATCAATCCGGATCGGAGCAATGACCAGTCAAGACTCCGCCATCAGTACCTCAGCAAACAGCTCGAGTCGCTCGTTGCCCGTGTTGAGATGTTGCAAGGGAAGAAATTCACGTTCGATGAGGAATCAAAGGCGTTGTATGATGCAATTGCGCCAACATATGCCGAGCAACATTTCAGATCCGTTCTGAGCGAGCTTGGCGCCAGACTTCCTGGTGACGGAAGCGTCCAGCAACGGTATGAGGCGTTCAAGAGTCAGTTCATCATTCCCAAAGAAAGACTCGATGCAGTGTTTACTGCGGCGATTGATGAATGCCGCAAGCGTACAAAGCTACACATCCCTCTTCCCGAACACGAAAGCTTTGTCGTCGAATATGTGACAAACAAATCCTGGAGCGGATACAATTGGTTCAAGGGGAATTGCCACAGCCTCATTCAGATGAACACGGACTTGCCGATCTACATCGATCGGGCAGTTGATCTTGCCGCACACGAAGGATATCCCGGCCATCATGTGTACAATGCGTTGCTGGAGCAGAATCTACTCAAGAAAAACGGTTGGATGGAATTCAGTGTCTACGCGCTATTCAGCCCGCAGTCGCTTATTGCGGAAGGAACCGCCAACTACGGCATTGACGTCGTCTTCAGCCACAGCGAACGGATTGCGTTTGAGCGCGATGTGTTGTTTCCGACCGCAGGATTGAAGGCCTCGCAGGTGGAATTGTATTACGACATTCACGCATTATTCATGAAACTCGCGTATGCAGGAAACGAAGCGGCGCGCGGCTATCTGAACGAGACGATGACAAAGGACGAAGCGATTCAGTGGCTGATGGACTACGCGCTGTTCTCCCGTGAACGTGCAACACAGCGCATCAAGTTCTTCGAGAACTACCGCAGCTATGTGATTAACTACAATCTCGGACAGGACATGGTGAAGCAGTATATCGAAGGAATCCGCGGCGCAGGGACGGACACGAACCGACGGTGGAATGAATTCGCGGATCTCATCTCCTCTCCGCGATTGCCGTCCAATCTCACACTCTGATCACAACTAACTTCTTACGCGACGAACCCGGGTGCGTGGTACAACTCGGCCGGATCAGTCTGAGTCACCCGATTTGCAGGGGAGAGGTCTGATGATACCGAAACCGGCTTCCTGCCCTGAACATACAGTGAACCAAGAACGTGCAACGGCAGGTCGAGCGAGGGATCGGGATCGCGTTTGACGACATCAACGAAGCCGCAACTGTCGAGAAGCTTCTTGAGCGTTTCAAAATCGTACATGAACCGGTGCTCAAAATCCTGTCTGAAATTGAAATTGATGCGCTCCATTTGCGTGGTCATCCAGTCAGGCTGCCATTTTTTCTGCTCCGCCAAATACTCCGGCGTCACCCCTAAGACGTACATCCGAAACATCATTTCGCCGTCGGGGACCGCGATGCTCAGAATTCCACCGGGCTGCAGA
>CAYJNF010000548.1:0-2789 GCA_964370915.1 uncultured Chitinophagales bacterium | reverse complement strand
CCATTTTTTCGATAGACGTACTCAAACACTCCCTGCACTTCCATTTCGTTCATGCCCGGCGCAATGGACTTCATCGCCTCAATATGCGCTTGAGCGGAAATGTCGACTGCCTTGCGAAGTCCCATCGCAAGATCGCCTTCGTTTTTGATCAACCGCAGTTCGGCAAGTATCAACGATGAGTTCTTGATCGGATGACTGTTGTCCCCGGAGCCTTCGAGAAACAGATCGCGTACCATGTCGTCGAGCTGGGGATTAACATTGAAATTGTAGTAGAGCGGACCTTCTTTCGGAATGAACGCTCGCGCCGTGGTTCGGAAATCATTGTATCCGATGGCGGTGTCGGCGCGAAATGCGGCCATGGCACCGTCCGTTCCGGATCGCATGCCGTTCCATGTCTCCAGATTTTGATCGCGCTTGCGGACGAAGAGAATGTACTTGTACCGTTCTGCTCCCGGATTGAGGAGGAGAATCGATTGCGGCTCTTCAAATCCACTCAAGTAGTAAAGATTGCTTTCCTGCCGGTATTCGTACTCGACATCTCCATTACGCATGTACTCAGGCTTGCACGGAAAGATTGCCGCGCTTCCAGGCTGCATCTTCTTCATGAATGCCTCGCGCCGTTGGGCGAAGACATCCATGTTCAGTTGAATCGGCTGCGCGCACGCAATGCTGGCGAGGATGATGCAGAGAAGCACCGTCTTCTTCATAGGCTCTCCAGAAGATGGTTGATGATGGTTTTGCTATCCAGGATCGGATCAGCGGTGAAGGCAGGAGTAAACTGTTGAGTGATTTTTGTTGTCAACCGTTCTGCCGCATCGCGAACCGGTTGAGGGATCGAGTCATCGTTCCGAAGTGAGCGAAGCTGATTCATGGCATCTGCACCCCAGCCTTGTCTGTGGTGCGACTGCAGCCAATACGCAATTGCCACGCCGGCAGCCCGGCGGGCGCAGACGCGTACCATACCGTAGTTGCCGATCGACTGAGCGTGCGCAGCTGTTTTGAATTCTGCATCGATCTGCGTAAGTAGAGTTTCCCTGGTCATGGCACCGTGAATCTACAAGGTGAACTTTTCGTCGTGCCAATAGCGTGTCATCTCAAGCCAGAAAATAAGGCCGCGCCATTCTCCGTACGGTTGGTAATGCTTTTCAATAGTAGTGTCCTTCACCGTGCGTCCCTTGTGATGCAGCTTGTAGTACTGCGCCCTCACCCACGAATCAAGTCCAAGATAATCGTATCGCCCGATCAACCTCATGATGTTGCCCGCCGCGTATGGACCGACACCCTTCACTTGCCGCATCTGCTTGAACAGTTTATCTGTCGGTAGATCCGAGGTTCTCCACGATTCGAGATCGAGCTTGCCTGAAGCTGCCCGCTCGGCAAGCTCAAGAAGGTAGGGTGACCGATAACCGGCTTTGATTTCCTTGCGAAGATATTTTTCGGAAGACCCAGCAATCGCTTCGGGAGTTGGAAAGGCATTCAGCGAAGAATTGAATTTCCTTCCGAAATGCCCGACGAGATTCGTGACCATCAGCTTTGTCAAAGCCCAGGTGCAGTTAGTGGTGCAAATCATTTTCACGACATCCTCAAAAACGGTCGGAGACCTGAGCAGACGCCCGGAACCACTTGATGCCATCCACTTGTAGGCTGCATGCTTTCTTACCGATCTCTGAAATCCGGAAAAATCTTCATCAAGGCGCAAGCATGTTTTCCATTGTTGTGTGATCGAATGCTTCTGCAGCGATGTAAGTGGGAGTGTTGATTCAACGTAAATGTTGATGTGTTTGCCGTCGCCAGTGAGTTTCGTCGATGCGAGTGTGCCATCGTCCAACGTCACGACGCGTGTGAGTTCCTTATTATCCGTGCTGTGAGAAAACGGCTGCAGGTCGCACCAGCCGTGACTGTACGCCGTGCGCCAAAAATCGAAGTTGGAGGGGGTCGGGATGGAAAGAGTTGTTTTGTGCATCGTCCGTTGGTCACTCGTCAAACGCGATGGTTATCCCGCGATCTTGCTCAACAACAGTTCATTGGTCGGGTATTGCTCCAGCACTTTCTGTATCGCAAGCATTGCATCACGGGGAGTCATTTTAGCGATGGACCGCCGGAGTTTCTGATGGAGCGTGGTGGCTTCGCCGAACAACAATTCTTCGCGGCGTGTCCCTGATAATGCAAGGTTGATGGCAGGATAGATGCGCTCGTTCGCAAGATCGCGATCGAGCACCAGCTCCATGTTGCCCGTGCCTTTGAATTCCTGGAAGATCAGCTCGTCCATACGCGATCCGGTATCGATCAGCGCCGTCGCGATAATCGTGAGCGATCCGCCGTGTTCGCAGTTTCGCGCTGCGCCGAAAATGCGTTTGGGGATCTCAAGTGCCCGCGCATCAACGCCGCCGGACAACGTCTTGCCGCTGCTCCGCTGATGAATGTTGAACGCCCGCCCGAGTCGAGTGAGCGAATCCAAAAGAATCACCACATCCTTGCCGACTTCAACTTTGCGCTTGGCATATTCCAGAACAAGCTGAGCCAACCGGACGTGCGTTCCCCGTTCGCTGTCACTTGAACTTGCGAATACCTCGCCCTTGATCGAGCGTTTCATATCCGTCACTTCTTCCGGACGTTCATCGATCAACAACACCAACAAGTCAACTTCAGGATTGTTGTGACTGATGGCGTGCGCGAGCTGCTGCATCAACATGGTCTTGCCCGCCTTCGGCGGAGAGACGATCAACGCCCGCTGTCCTTTGCCAACCGGGCAGAACAAATCCACGACGCGCATGGGTATTCTGCCAAGT
>CAYJNF010000547.1:0-2791 GCA_964370915.1 uncultured Chitinophagales bacterium | reverse complement strand
CGTCGATGCTGCCGCCTGTTCGCGGTTTCCACTGCTTTTGAGGTAGAGATTTTCATAATCCCGAAGTGTAACATCATTGTTGCCCACCTTTGCAACAACCTGATCTCCTGCTTTCGGTGAACACCCGGTAGTCACTAAGGCAAGTATACCCACCAGGGCCACGCAGCATAGTCCTGCGAGTTTGTTGAAGAATTGCATAACGACTTGTACTCCGTAATGATAGAAATAGATAGGATTCTGAATGGTTTAGCGCCCACTATGGTAACGAAAACAGGCTTGATATTCAAGGAAGCATTCGGAGCATTCTGAGGCTCGCTCTTCTGCCGAAGAATCTTAGCGATCGAAAATGTGGAACACATCCTGAATTTTGTTATGGGGCTACAGGTGGGTATTCCCCGTCAAAAGAGCATCCGGTGCCGCGAAGCCAAACAGACTACCTCGCGCCAAACATTGTCGCCCTCCTCGCCCGGCAGAGTTGACGATCTCGCTGACCATTCATCATTCTTCGGACAATTCGATTTGCTCAGCGCAGCTTCACCGTCAGCACCTGGCATGGCGCCAACCGCACAATCTTCTCCGTCACGCTTCCCATCACGGCGTGCACAAGTCCTGTGTTGCCGTGCGTCCCCATCACGATCAAGTCAATCTTCTTCTCCTTCACGACGTTGACAATCTGCTGCTGGACATTGCCCGAGCGAATCACCAGTTCGGCGCTTTTCACGCCGAGCAGTTTGGCGGCCTTCCGCATCTCTCCGGCCGCGTGCTCAATCATCTGCTCATCCAGCTCCTGTTGCGAAATGCCAAACCGGTAGGCATACACCGGTGCGATTTCGGAAACGTGCAGCAGGCAGATCTTCGCGCGAAATTTTTGAGCTATCGACGCTGCCGGCTTGAATGCTGCGAACGATGCTTTTGAGAAGTCTGTGGGAACGAGTATGCGTGAATACATGACTCCATTGTCCTTTGCGTGTTGTGTGTGGAAATATCATTGATCGAAACTTGCAGGAAGGCGATCTCGCGGCAACGCACGAAATGGTGCGCGCCACGCTCGCCGCGCGTTACTTCGCGGCATCGAGGCAGGCAAGCAGTGTCTCCTTGTTGAGCCGGGCGACCGCGGAACATAACGTCCTTCCGTCGGTCCACATTGCCACCGTGTACCCATCGGGCTGTGTTGCAATGTACCAGCCGTTGGTCTTCAGTTCTTCCTGGATATCTGCGGCGAGATGCATCGGAGAGCCGTTCTGGACTTTCTCCCAACACGTCTCATAAATGTAGACAACCGCCGAGTCGTGGTGGTTGTAGACGAGATGGGCAAGCTTGTCGCCGAGGAATTCATTCAGCACACCACCGACCAATTTGCAGCCGTGCATTTTTGGAAGGACAACGGGAAACTCCGTTTTTCCGTCGAAGAACGCCTGTAGATTCTCAAGCCGGTCGGACACGAACTGTGGCTTGATCTCGCCACTCGCGACGGCGGCGTAATTGACGAGTGATTGTTTGATGATGTCGTTTGCCGGAAGGCCCGACGCTTCAATAACACCCGATGGCCTATCGGGATTGTTGAAGAGAACGATGATGGCGATGCAGGCGGCCGCAAATGCAATGGCCGGCTTGAAGTACATCGACGCAACCACATCGCGCCACCACGATTGCGGGACCCGCTGCGCGCCTTCCACCGCGAGCCGCTCGGTGATCTGCTGCATGACATGACCCGGCGCGCGCAAGCGCTTGCACCGCTGCCTCACAAAGTTTCGCGTGAGCAGCTCAACGTCGAATTGTTGTTTGCACCGCGGGCATTGGGAAAGGTGGGCATCGACCAGCTGTTGTTCATTCTCACTCAGAGCATGATCAACGGCAGCCGTGATTTGCTCTGCTATGTTCTTGCACTCCATGACACGACCAAACTGTTAACCGTTGATTTCCTAGGCTCTTCTCACTTTCTATTTCCGTTCTTCAACATAGCCCCGTTTCGCGGCATACTCCACAAGCTGGGAGCGGAGAAGCTTTCGTCCGCGATGCAACCGCGACCGCACGGTGCCAATCGGACACTCAACAAAGGCCGCCACCTCTTCGTACGACAATCCCTCAATGTCACAGAGAATTACGACGGTGCGAAAGTCAGCAGGGAGACTAGCGATTGCGGCAGCCACATCATCGTCGAGAAGGTTGTTGTACAACGTTTCCTGCGAGTCACTCGTTTCGACCGTGCCCCCGCGAACGTTGTTGTAAAAATTCTCGACCTCCTGATACTCAACCTTCTCGGGTTCCTTCTTCTCTTTCCGATACCGGTTGATGTATGCATTCTTCATGATTCTGAACAACCACGCGCGAATATTCGTTCCCTGCTCGTAGGAGTCCCAGAATCGGAATGCCTTCAGAAAGGTCTCTTGTACGAGATCCTCGGCATCGGCCTGGTTGAACGTCATCCGCAGCGCATAGTTATACAAAAAGTCCATGTGCGGAAGAGCTTCGTTCTGAAACTCTTGTTGCTTCTGTGATATTGGAGAACGTGTCATCGTGTGCGTATTCGAGAAATCTTCAAAGGCAAGGTACTATTTTAGGCCGGTACATACAAGCAAGCCGTTGCAATCAACGCACAGGCAAAGTGACTATTCATAGTGTATTTGGAGTCGATCCAGCAGATCTTGGAGTGGAACAGAGGATTCTAACATGAGGGCGCCGGAAGAAATTCTTCGTTTCTGTCCGTCAATCGTCTCGAGCGCCGTGAACGTGCTAAGGTCGCCGAGATCTTTTATGATGACGGTTCGCGGGTCGGTATAGACGTTGGGGG
>CAYJNF010000546.1:0-2807 GCA_964370915.1 uncultured Chitinophagales bacterium | reverse complement strand
GACCTGGTGCGCGCGGGCAAGGTGCGTTACCTGGGCGTATCGAATCTTCCGGCGTGGCAAGTCGTCAAGAGTCTGTGGATTAGCGACAAGGAAAATCTCGAACCGGTGGTGTGCGTTCAGCCGCATTACAATCTCGTTTGGCGCGCCGAGTACGAGCGCGAGCTGATGCCTTTGTGTGTCGAGGAAGGTCTCGGCGTGATTCCGTACTCGCCCCTGCAAGGTGGTTTTCTTACCGGCAAATATCGCAAAGGCGCGGCGATGCCCAAAGGTGTGCGCGGTGAAGGCAACGAACGGATGACGCGCTTTACGAACGACGACCGCAACATGGCTCTGCTCGACGCGATGGAAAAAATCGCGACGGAGCACGGAAAATCAATTGCCCAGGTCGGGATTGCATGGTCGCTCGCGAATCCAACCGTGACGAGTCCGATCATCGGCGCGAATACCGCCGCGCAATTGAACGATCTGCTCGGCGTGATCGGCTGGCGCCTGGGCGCTGAAGAAAAGAAAACACTCGACGATTTGACCGCGTGGCAATTGCAGTGATCGTGTCATTGCGAGGAGCCTCCTGAGCGGAACGGAGTGAAGCGGAGTGGAGTCGAAGGAGGCGACGAAGCAATCTCTGCTTCGTCGGTGGGGGATTGCTTCGCTTCGCTGTTCAGGAACTTGATCTGTGGTGCGGACGGCTCGTCCGCATGGGCGGGCAAGCTGCCCGCCGCCACAGTACTCACAAGTTCCTTGCCTTACACACGCCACGCGCGGCGTGACCTTCTCGCAATGACAGTTCGAGACACCGATGAAAAAGTTCACCGTTGCCTTACTTTACAATCTGAAACAAAACGCGCCGCATGGCGATGAATCGAGCCAGGAACCCTGGGATCGCTGGAACGAACTCGACAGCGAGCGCACGGTTGCCGGGATCGAACGCGCGTTGCGCGCGGGTGGTCACGAAGTCATCGCCATGGAAGGCGATGTCACACTGCCGCAGAAACTTTCGCACTATAAAGTTGACATCGCCTTCAATACCTGCGAAGGTCATCGCGGCGGCTCGCGTGAAGCGCAAATCCCCGCGATTCTCGATGCGCTCGGGATGCCGTACACTGGGTCGGGGGTGATGACGCTCGCGATCGCGCTCGACAAGGCAATGACCAAGCGCGTGTTCGCGTTTCACGGTTTGCCGACGCCGGCGTTTCAAACCTTCATCACCGGCGATGAACGGATTGATGCGCGGCTCAAATACCCATTGTTCGTCAAGCCCAGCCGCGAAGGCTCGGGCATGGGTGTCACCGCGAAATCGGTCGTGCGAAACGCGCGCGAACTGCGCGCACAGGTCAAGCACGTCATCCACGCGTATCGGCAAGCCGCGCTTGTCGAAGAATTTATCGAAGGACGCGAGTTTACGCTGGGTCTGCTCGGCAATCTGTCGCCGGACGAATTGCATCCCAAGAATGGCAAGTGGCAGTCGTCAACCCTGCGCGTCTTTCCTCCGCTTGAGGTTGATCTCTCGCCGTGTCCGCCGGAAGAAGCTGGGCTGTACACCTCCGTCATCAAGGGCAAACTTTACGAAGTGCCCAAGTATCTTTGTCCCGCGCCCATCTCCAAGGCGATGCGCGCAAAGATGGAACGTTACGCGATGGGCGCGTTTGCCGCGCTCGAATGTTACGACTTTGCGCGCGTAGATTTCCGAATTCGCGCAGACGATCATCAGCCGTACATTCTCGAAATCAATCCGCTCGCCGGACTCCAAGAAGGCATCAGCGACATTGTGATGGAAGCCGAGGCGGGCGGTGTGAATTACATTGGACTGATCAATGGCATTCTCGAAGCCGCGGCGCAACGGAGCGGGCTGATCTAGTCGAATCGAAATTCACTCGTGGAGCGGGGTGCAGAGACGCGGCGAAATGTGCCTCGGAGATGCGCTCCGCTCAAGTTTTATACGAGGTTGCGTAAAATTGCTATTGATGGTTGTTTCGTTGGCGACAAACGCGCTAGGCTACGGATGCGTAATATGTTTCTCGATACAGACCGAGTCCGAAAGAAATTAGAAGATGAGCGCGCCCAACTTTTGGCGCGTTCGATTCCCGCGCCCGAACCGACGAAAGGGGATGAAGCGGACATGGCGGCGATGACGCAGGCAAAAGCGCAATCGCTGTGGTTGGCAAGCGATCAAAAGCAACGCCTCACCCAGATTGATCAGGCGCTCGCGCGGATTGCCGCCGGCAAGTACGGTATCTGTGACGTGTGTCATCAACCGATTGCGCCGGAACGGATGGAGGCAATGCCGCACGCGACCTTGTGCATCCATTGTCAGTCTCGATCAGAGAAGAAGCGAAAATGAGTCGCCGGTTTCAGGTTCCAGGTCTCAAACGGGATACCTTTCCGTGCGCGAATTTGAAACTTGAACCTGCGACGTGAAGCCTGGAGTTTTCTTTGACCGCGTTTGTAGTATTTGTCCGAACCTATGCCGTCTGGATGTATCTGCTGTGTGTGATTGGCATGATCATCGGCGCGAAATGGTTAGTGGACGCCCGCCGCTTGTCGCGCACGACGTTGTTTTCGTTGGAGCAAGAACGCGCGAACGAGCAATCGTATCGCGCCGTCATATTGATCGTGGTTGCGCTGGTCGCGATTGGCGCGATTGCGTTCGTCAATTTGTTGATTGCGCCCCTCGCGCCCCAAGCCGAATCGCCGGTTGCGCGCGTGCCGACGGGAACGCTTGCGCCACTCGTGTTTCCGTCCAGTACCCTCGCGCCCACTCCGACCGCGACGATTCTCTTCAAGCCAACCGATCCTCCGGCGGGTGGTAC
>CAYJNF010000545.1:0-2828 GCA_964370915.1 uncultured Chitinophagales bacterium | reverse complement strand
GGGAGCTGTTTTGTATTCGATGTTCACATTGTTAAAGTTGCTTGCCGTCCAGGTAATATTGCGAGTCGTGCCGAACTGCCAGTTCTCACCGCCGTTCGGTGCTACAACTCCGACAACCTGCTGGTTGCTCGTGGGGACAGTATACGTGAAGTACAGCTTGTACAAGCCTCCGCTTTGCTCGGCAAGAAACGTCGAGCGGTCATACGCGAGAATGCTGTAGTTGGCCCCGGGGAGTGCCGAGCTAACAAAGCTCGCCCCCGCGTTGACAGAAAGATACGACTGACCGCCGCCGTACACTCCGAACATCACCACATTAGGATCGTCACTCGAAATGTCTACGCCCCAGGCCGAGTTCGTAGGTGCGGCTTGAGTCCATGTCGATCCGTAGCTTGCGGTCTTCTGAACACCACCCGAACTCCACGCGGTCGCGTATGCCTCTCCGGGGCGCAAGCTTCCTGTTGCAATCGTCGGGACTTCTGCGCCGCCGCCGTTGTACATGAGCTGCCACGTGCTCCCGTAATCTGTTGATCGCGAAATCCGCGATGGCGAGCTGTCGCCCAGATAAAGAATGTTGGCACTGTCGCGCACAACTGCAAAGTCGCATGGACTCGCGAATCCCTTCGCGCCAAGATCTTGCCACGTCTTGGCAAAATCATTCGAGCGATAGATGTGCCCGTCTTCCGGTGCAAAGTACAATGTGTCAGGATGTGAGTAGTCGATGGCGAGCGGCATGCCGTAGGCACTGAATGCCCGCGTGATGGTTGCAGTCCAGGTTACGCCGCGATCAGTGCTCCGGCGAATATGATCGCCGCCGCCTGTAAACGCGACAACATAGACGTTGGTATCTTTCGGTGAGATGTAAAACGTGTGTGTTACGCCTGTTGTTGTCGATATGGTTGCTGTTTGCATCCACGTCTCCCCAACATCGGCGCTCATGTAAATGCGCGGACCAACAGCGCAATAGACTTTGTTCTTATCCCATGCATTGAGGGTGTACCCGTTGCCAATGGCACCGCTCGCAGTTGATTTCTGTCTCCACTGTGAAGTTACCGTCGTTCCCTGTGGCATTGACCAGGTTGCACCGCCGTCAGTCGTGCGGATGATAACATTGTTCTTGTCCGAGCACGCCCACCCACGCAGATTGTCATAGAAGTACACGTCACTCAGAGTTGCGTGAAGGGAGTGGATGCCCCACGTGAAAGACGCTCCTCCATTCGCGGTTTGCCGGATGTATCCACCGCCACCAACGAAGAAGGCATTGCCATCATTCCTGATGAATACATCGTTGACATCGGATTGTACATCGGTAGAGAAGTTCAGCGCCGACCATGAGGCGCCCCCGTCGACGCTTTTGTAGCAGAGTGCATCCACACCAGTGACATACAGCGCTTGACCTTGTGTTGCAACCGATGTGAGATTTTTTTGCCATGAAGAGGGCACGGGTGTCCATGTGTCGCCGCCGTTGACTGTCTTCAACAAGACTCCGCTGTTCCCCGCTGCGTATCCAACCATCGGATCGGTGAATGCGACTGCGTTCAGTTGCTCAGTCGTCCAGGAATTCTGCGTCGACCATGTTGCTCCGCCGTCAGTCGTTCGTCGGATTGTCCCGTTCTCCCCTACAGCCCAACCTGTCGTCGAGGTGGCAAATGTGATTGCTCGCAGCGCAACACTCGAACCGAATGACATTGTCACCCAATCACTGCCGGCATTTGTGGTTTTCCACCCTGTACCGGCGTCCCCAACAATCCACACCATGGAATTCAGTGTGTACACTCCACGAAGGGCGGCGGTTCCTTTTCCGTCGCTCGCCCATGTTACTCCGCCGTCAAACGAATGAAATACATTTCCCGCCTTCCCGACTGCCCAGACATCAACACCATTCGGTGAATGAACGCCGTAGAAACCCTCCGCAAAACCCGACGCAATCGTACAACAACAACACAGCAAGAGTAGCATGCTCTTCATGATGCACCTTATGTGAATGAACAGGAATGACCTTCCCGGAGATCGGGAAACGGTTAAACTAATTGACTACAGGCGAACTCAGTGCCGACGATTCACTTTCGGAATCGGAGAAATAGTCGGCGATCTTCGCCGCTACTTTTTCTCCCACAACTTCCGCTATCTGCTCTTGTGTCGCGAACTTCACGCCTTGAACGGAACCAAAGGCTTCGAGAAGTTCCTTCGCCCGTTTTTTTCCAATGCCCTCGATGAGATCCAGCTCGGTCTGTAACGTCCGCTTCGCACGGAGCGATCGATGAAACGTGATTGCGAACCGATGTGCCTCATCCCGAACCTGCTGCAGCAACCGCAATCCTGACGACGATTTCGGGATCATTTCGGGTTCACTTTTTTCGGGAAGAAACACTTCCTCAAGTTTCTTGGCCAGCCCGATAATCGGTTGATTCTGGATGCCGAGCTTGTTCAGCACTTCCACTGCACTGGAAAGCTGCCCCTTTCCTCCATCAACCATAATCAGATCCGGCAACTCCAGCCCCTCATTTAACACACGCGTATATCGCCGCTCGATCACTTCGCGCATACTCGCAAAGTCATCCGGCCCGACGACCGATTTGATCTTGAATTTCCGATACTCACTCTTCTTCGCCTTGCCGTCAACAAACACTACCATCGAGGCAACCGGATCGGTTCCCTGGATGTTCGAGTTATCAAAACATTCAATCCGACGTGGCAATTTTTCCAACCGAAGATCCCGTTGCAATGCCGTCACAGCATGCGGGACATAATCCGCCCGCTTCATTTTTTGAATCTTCAACTCATCTAACAAAAACTTCTCATTGCTTTGTGAGAGACGAACGAGTTTTGCC
>CAYJNF010000544.1:0-2835 GCA_964370915.1 uncultured Chitinophagales bacterium | reverse complement strand
TGCCCCCTGACCTGGCAGATGTGAGTATCGCTGCGTTGAAAAGCAAACTCCCAACTTACCAGGCCGATCTGCAGGGGGATGGCGCACTTGCGCAGGGAGACGGCGCGACCGCCATCGGCCAGGATGGAATTAACATTGGCGGGGAACTGAAAGAGAGCAATCTCATCAAGGGCGATGGCAACCAGGTTGTCCAAATTACACAGCACTTTTATGAAACTGCCTTGCGTGAAAAATCCCTGCCGTTTCCCGAGGCCCTGGCGCAGTACCTAAACAATATCATTACCAACCACCAGGCCCTGCGCTTGCAAGGAATTCGCGCGGGCAGCCAGCCGTTGAGCGTCTCCCTGGAGAAGGTATACGTATCCCTTTCCGCCCTGGATAAAAACGCGGGCGGAAAAAACGCAGAGATGGGAACTGCCTTCGAGAGAGATTCGGGCTATCTCTCCATTGCCGCCGCCTTGCAGCGCTATCCGCGCCTGGTCATTATCGGAGAGCCTGGCTGTGGAAAAACGACCCTGATTTCCTACCTTGGTCTGACCTACGCACGCACGCTGGCAGGCGACCAGGATTGGGTGCGGGAGCGGCTGGGCTTGCAGGAATCCCAACACCTGCCGATCCTTTTGCCCCTGCGCGATTTTGGTCATCACCTGAAAGAGAAACATCCCACGCCTGGCAAGGACGGTCCCGCCCTGCTGCTGGATTACCTGCGCGAGTACTACGAAGCCCAGCAAATCCCCCTGCCCGAAGAGTTCTTCAGCTCGCATCTCGAAAACGGAAACGCGGTGCTATTGCTGGACGGCATGGATGAAGTAGCGGAGACCTCCCTGCGGCAGCGTGTGGCGCGGGTGATTGAATGTTTTGCGGCGCGCTATGAAAAATGCCGTTACGTGGTCACGAGCCGCGAAGTGGGCTATGAAGGCGCGGCGCGCATCGGCGCGGGGTTTGGGCTGGCAAAGGTGCGCGAGTTCACCCCGCAGGAAGTGCGCCAGTTTGTTCGGGATTGGACGCGCGTGGTGGAGACAACCCTGGCGGGCAGCGACTCGTCTGAAGTCCTGCGCCTGGCGGACGAACAGGCGGAAAAACTGATCAAGGCGATTGACAACAATCCGCGTGTGGCAGACCTGGCGGTGAATCCGCTGCTGCTGACGGTGGTGGCGCTGGTGCATCGCTACCGTGCCCAATTGCCCGAACGCCGCTCAGAATTGTACGAAGAGGCGGTGGAAGTGCTGCTCGGGCACTGGGATGCCGCCAAAGGGATGGAAACTGAATTCATGCTGGCTGGGGGCCGAATGTTGGACGGCGGCGACCGCCGCAGTCTGCTGGAGCCTGTGGCCTTCTGGTTGCACGAACACAGAAAGCGTGAACTGGAACGCGACGACCTGCGCGGCATTCTGCTACCGAAATTTATCAACATGATGGAGGGCGATAAGGAAAAAGCATCCAAAGCGTTGGATGCCTTCCTGCATCTGATCAACGAACGCAGTGGCTTGCTGATCGAGCGCGGCGTGGGCGTGTACGGCTTTGCGCATCTCACCTTCCAGGAGCACTTGGCGGGGCGTGTGCTGGCAGAGCGCGATGATGCGCTGGAATACTCGCTCAAAGTGCTGCCAGACGCCTGGTGGCGCGAAGTGATCCTGCTGGAGTCTGGACATCTGAGCAACGGAGGCACGCGGCGGGTGAGCGCGCTGATCCGCGCGATTTTGGATGCGGATCCGAGGACTGAGCCTGAGCCGCATCATCATTTGCTGCTGGCGGCGGAATGTTTGTTCGATGTGGGTGCGGCGCGGGTGGAAGGCGACCTGCTGGGTGAAGCCCGGGCGCGCCTGAAAAAGCAGGCGGATGCGCCCTTCGAGAAGGGCAACAAAGCGGCCGTGCTTGCCAAGATCACAGCCAGCAACGCCCTGGCGCGCATCGAGAGCCGCCAGGTGGTATCGCACTTTTGGAAGCAGCCGTATGGCGAACCGCAGTGGATTAGCATTCCAAAAGGTAAGTTCTGGATGGGTGAAAGCAATGAAATTCATCAGGTTGACCTGCCAGAATTTCAAATTGCGCGCGTGCCAGTGACCAATGCCCAATACGCCCTATACGTGCAAGACACGAAAAAAGGGGAGCCGCCTAAGCATTGGCGCGGCGGGGCTGTGCCGCCAGGCTTGGAAAACCATCCCGTGGTAAATGTGAGTTGGCATGACGCGCTGGCCTACTGCAAATGGCTGGAAGAGAAGATTCAAAAGCCAGTGACTTTGCCGAGTGAGGCCCAATGGGAGAAAGCCGCGCGGGGCGACCACGATAAACGGAGTTATCCCTGGGGCGATGACTGGCGTGAATTTCATTGCAATTCGGATGAACTCGGACTGGGAGATACCACCCCAGTTGGCTTATTCCTGAATGGCGCAAGTCCTTATGGATTGTTGGATATGAGCGGCAATGTCTGGGAGTGGACAAGAACTAATTACAGCACAGGCAAAGATGACTTGAAGTCAAATGACGGTCCTGTCCTTCGCGGCGGTTCCTTCCTCGATGGAGCGTCCCTCGCTCGTTGCGCCTACCGCCGCAGGTACGACCCAGACGACAGGGACAGGTACTTCGGGTTTCGAGTTTTTGTGGTCTCCCCCGCTCTTCCATCACGACGACTCTGAACTCTGTGGCTCTGACCTCTGGGGCTCCGGAGTCTCTGCACTCTGATTATGCAAGACCAGCCAATTGGAACAAGACAGGGTTTCCCCGCGAAGCGGGCCGCGTTAAAGATTTAGGAGGCACACCATGATCGAAATTTCCGCACTTGTCACCTCAACCTGGACCTTGATCCAGCCGTATCTGCCTGTGATCGCCACGAAA
>CAYJNF010000543.1:0-2842 GCA_964370915.1 uncultured Chitinophagales bacterium | reverse complement strand
ATCTTCAGTTCTTCGTGAAGTCAAATCATTTGAGATACTGTTCGATGGCGGAAAAAAGCCCAGGCAAACTCGCATCGCGTTCTTGTAGTGCGATGTACTTCCGGTAGAAATCGTCCGGCCCATTTGCAATCGTTTCAGCAAGCGCTGCGCGCCCGAGCTTCTGATCGATGGTGCGGGCGATGAACATGCCGGTGATCGCACCGTAACTTTTCCAGTACTCGGATGTGTTGGAGGAACTGATGATCATGCTTGCGCGTGAGGGTGATGTTCGTGGTGAGAGGAGTTCTTCTGCATTCCGGTTGAAATCGGCAAATGACGCAGCGATCTTTGCATCCCAGTCGGGGGGCAAGTAGCCACCGCTTCGTTGTTGAAACGTGAGGAAGTGTGCGATGCCTTCATCCTGCGTCAAATTGAGAAGCCGGTCAAGGTATGACCCGCGGGAAGCAAAGTACGCGCTCCATGCCGGCGAAGAGTTCTTGTAGACACCGAACGCTGCATGAAACACCTCGTGCGCAACAACGCAGAGCGTCTCGATAAACCGTTCATCGACTGTACGACCGTAGTATACAGCCTTCGCAAGGTTTACGATAATTGTGAGTTCTCCCTCATCCTCGCCGACAAAGACAGGAGTGTCACCGTCCCAGGTTACGCGCCGCACGTACGCGTCTATGCTCTGCGGTCCGAACGCAACGAAGTAGAGAGGAATTGTCGTTGAAAGCTTCGTCTCCGCCGGGAAGAGTTGCTCAACCGTGCTGACAACGCGCTGGGCAAAATTCCGCCGCCGGATTGTCGTGAGCAGTTCTTTGATAACGCCAACATTCTGCTGTGCGTCCTTCAGCCTGAACACATCATCGGCATTAACCTGACCGAATTTGATGTCGTCGAGACTCGATTCAAGCTGGCCGGTCGTGAGCATGCGTCGCGCGAGATGCGCGGTTGTTGCCATGGCAATCTGGCTGCCGCGCAACGAGCTGATATCCCGCCCGTTGCCGCTCAAGCCTTCGTACAGACCAATGCATTTGTCCGCCGATTCGTAGTTGATGTTGAGACGAACGTTGAAGCCGGGGTTGACCTGGGAAAAAGTGGGAAGTGAAAAATGAAAAAGGAAAAAGAGAACCGAGAAGAATCTTCTGCACATCATGATTGCTTTGTCACTCATCCGACAATCCAATTATCCAACAATCCATTTCAGTCACCAGACTCCCTACTCTACGAGCCGTAGGCGGGTCGTAGACAATTCGTCGAGTGGGCAGGCAAAACCCTCTAACCCCAAACCTCTAACCCAAAACCTCTAACCCAAAAACCCTTCGCACAAAACGTTCAGGGTTGAGTAGGCAAATCAACCACCTTCACCACGACCATCGTCATGTCGTCGTGCTGGGGTGCAGAGCTGACGTGAGCCTCGACTTCCCGCCGGATACGGTCCACGATTTGCTGCGACGTCGTCCCGGCAGAATCAATCCGGCGAACGATCTCTTCGATTCTCTCCATACCAAATTGTTCGCGCTGCGCGTTCATTGCCTCGGTAAAGCCATCAGTCAGCAATACAACGAGATCACCGGACTGCAATTCTATCGAGCGCTCCTCGTATGCGCTGTCTTCCTTCATCCCGAGAGGAAAATGGACGCCGGAGGAATCAAGCCACTCAACACGTCCGTTGGATCGGAGCAGCGGCTTGGTTTGACCCGCATTCGCGAAACAAAGTCTGCGCTCGTGCATATCGAACACCGTCAGGAGAAATGCAATAAAATGCCCGCGGCGCGAATGCGAACAGACAAGCTTGTTGAGGCGCGTAAGGCTTTCGGCAACAGAACTTGCACGCTTGACATCGCTGGCGAACGCGCCGCTCATGAACACCGCGCTCATCGCGGCGTGCATCCCTTTGCCGGAAACATCGAACACGCAGACACCAAACCTCGAGGAGTCGTTGCCGATCAGCGCATAGTCGAAATGGTCGCCACCCACTTCTTTCGCGGGAAGGGAAAAGCCGGCAACATCCAACCCCTCAACCCGGGGATGCGACTTTGGCATCAGCGCCATCTGTACGTCGTGGGCGAGTTTCAACTCCGTCTTCAGCGTGTCCTTCTCCCCGCGCTCACGCGAGACAACCCAGGCGAGGAGATTGACCGCCGCGAGGATGAGTGCGCTGCAGACAATCAACCCCATGAGGCCCTGCCCGATGCCGACAAAAATCGCACCGATGCTGATGGCAATCAGCGTATAGGCAATGACGATGAGTCGCCGCATGTCCTCGGGCTTGTCCACCGTCCAGGCCAGCATGGCCATGCCCGCGTCATGCACCGCCTTCACCAATGCGGGCGTGATCGTTTCAAATTGCGCGATGACGGCCAGTCACTTTATGAGAGGCGCGTAACGGACCACGTCCGCCGCGTCCATGTCCTGAAAGCTCTGCTTGTCCACCAGCCAGGCCAGCCGATACTCCGGGTAGCGGTCGGCGAAGACCTCCAGGCTGGCATAATCAAAGGCGATGATCCACGCCTTGTCCACCGCGTGATGCCGCTTGAGGCCGTCAGCCACGGCTTCCTCGATTCCCCCAACCTTCAATTCGACCACCGGCGCGACGCCGTGTTTCACGATCTCACCGATCATTTCATCCAGCGTGGGGAGTTTCTCGCCGGCGAAGCGACCGTCCTTCTTCCAGTCGCCCCAGCGGCCGGCGTCCAGCGCGCGCACCTGCGCCAGCGTGGCGGACGCGAGCTTGACGTTGCCGCCGTTGGTGGTGCGCTTGAGGTTGTCGTCATGGATGATGACGCAGGCGCCGTCGGCGGTGCGGCGCACGTCGAACTCGCAGCCGTCCACGCCCGCGGCGGCGGCCGCGCGC
>CAYJNF010000542.1:0-2865 GCA_964370915.1 uncultured Chitinophagales bacterium | reverse complement strand
GTCCAGAAGCGTTTGCAGCGTTTCGGGAAGCCGATCCCTGAGTTCATCTCCGAGTTGTGCTTTGTCGACCAGTGTGGGAATGACAATCACGTCGCGTTTCAATCCTGCCTCAATTTCCAGGCGCACCGGATCGTCGGCGTTCTGAAGCCGGCTCCCTCCCTTTTCCTTCTCCAGCCATTCATCGCCGATGATCACTACCATGACGTTGCAATTTTCCAGCGCGTTGTTAAGTTGCTCCCTCCAATTCCCCGGACCTATGGATCCCACATCAAAGAAGACTTTCTCTTTTCCAAAGTGCTGGACGAACCTGTCGCGTATCCGGCCAGCCTGTCCGGAGGAATCGCTGCGTCTATACGAAATGAATATGGTTTTCATGGTCGGCTCTTTATGTATTCATCATCAGTGTTCGAGATACGGATGACGTCTGTTCCCTTGCAGCGCATCCTCCGCGCGTGTCGGGTCGTCGGTAGACTTGATGGAAAGGTATCGGCGGCTCGGCGGCTCACCCCTTGAGCTGCGTTGCCCTGGGAAGTCTGAGAAGAGGATTCAGCAAGCCCCTTGCAGACTTCCCCAAAAGAATGTCGAGAGGGAAATGAACGGATGGATCTTAAGATGTTACACGCAAATGTAGCAAGGGATTCGCGGTTTGTCAAGACATGGGTGACTTGAGGGCGTGCGACATGGAAGTTATTGACTTTGTCAATAACCCCGGCCTTCCGAGGCTGTGTGAGAGTCTGACTTCTCGCGACTGAAGTCGCTCGCACAGGGAGAATTTTGTTGATTCGAGGTCCCCGGCATGAATGCCGGGGCTATGTCAGGATTTTCACACAGGCTCTTCAGGCTGGGGGCACTCCGGGAAAAAAGACTTGGGCTTTGCCCTGATAGTTCGGAGCAAACAAGCAGTCAATGCAACGTATGCCGCGTAGCGACGGAGTGGCCGGCGACAGCCCTCACGCCTGAGTTGCCATCGGTGGGGATAGATGCTTTCAGGATACCACGTCTACCGACTCGGCGCGTCTTTATCGGCCTGACTTCTCTTCTTTGACTCTGCCGTTCGTTCGTCTTTCGAGGATTCTTTCAATGAACCGGTCGATCGGATGTTGACGATCTTTTTCAGCAGGTCAAACCAAAATGGCGCGCCAAGCGTCATGGCCAATGTTGAAAGAAAGATGCCAATGATTTTCGAAGGCCAGTTTTGAGGAGTTTCCTTCCAGCCCAAAGGAATTCCCAGACCTTGTATTCCATCGATAGCACTTTCAATGTTTTGTGCAGGCACGCTGTCACGCTTGGCAAACTCCTGAGCTTGCGCAACGAGTGCCTGACGGAGAGCAGGATCATTGGAAAGAGAACGTGTGATCTGCACGGTATCGGCATTCGCGATAACTGCAACGGCGAGCGCGACAAAGAAGGTGATGGTTTGCGCTTTGCTCTTGTACCAGCCGGAGACGCGCTCCATCGAGTTGTTGAACAGCGTTTCAACATTTCTTTGCAGCGCGTTGATGCTGTCTCCTGCCTCGTCGGCAAGAATGAGCATAACTTTCCGCAGCTCCGAATCCATCGGCAACCGTGCCACCGCCGCTTTTACGTCAGTCATAGATTTGAGCGTTCCTTCGCCGGCGAGTATGTTGCTGACTGCCAACCTGAATGTTTCGGCGGGAATGTATGGGGGCTTTCTCCCTTTGATCTCCAGACTCTTGATGAGCGGGTGTTCGAAAAACTTCTTTTCCACTTCGGGATCGTGAAGTAACTTGCCGATTCCGACACCGAGGGTTTTTGCCCGAAGGCGGAAGATGCCGGTAATCAACTCGGTAGATGCTGTGCAGACGAGACTCAACAGCAAGTACACGAAGATCATCCCAAGAGCAATGTCAAGAACTTGAAGTCCAAACATGGCAACACCTCCATTTTGTTTCTTATGAAATGCAGGCGTGACTGCGACCTGATTGTCCGCGGCGGCTCCGCGGAATAGGCTAACACTCAACGTCCGTTCGTGCGGACCAGTGTTACGACGAAGCGATATTCTTCAGGAGTAAGTTCTTTCAGTGACGGAGGAAGTATCTCGGCCACAATGATGTTCAATGTGCCGGTGTCGGGAGCGACAAGCGATCGGTCAAGGGTGAATTGCAGAGAGTCGTACGCAGTACTCGATGCGAATCGCTGTAAGGTCTCAGGTAGTTCGAACCTCTTGCCACCTTGCGGCTCAACCAAAATGTTATAGCGTATTCCGCGTATGCGATTGTGTGGTACGGCAACAAAGACTCTCATTCGCTTTGCTTCCCCGAGCAGCAAGCGTGGTATTGTTTTCTTTTCGGCACTGCGCATCTGCGGCTGGTACGTGAGATACAATGATACGGCATCATCAATACCTTGCGCATGGGGCGGCATCGCAGCCGGCGGCACTTGCGTGGGCGGCTGAACGTTCTGTGTCCCCTCATCCTTGTTCCCAACATACAAAATCACCGCCGCAATCATGGCTGCCAACGCGGGGACTGTGTAGACGAGCCGTGTTGATCGAACGACACTCATGATGCGCTCGCCCACGGTTGGTGTTGCAGGTTGTCGCGAGAGACTCGCCTTCACGAGTGAATACTCTTCGGAACATTGAGAGCACAATTGAAGGTGCCGCTCGATTGACGCACGTTCCTCGGTCGCCAATAATCCCATCGCCAGGTCTACCACGTTCTTCCCGTTCACATGTCCGGCACGCACAAAGGCCTCAGAAGTCCTCACTGCCGCCGAAGCATCTTGCCAGAAACGAAGATCGACCTGCAACTCAGGAGAAGTTTTCAATAGCCGCTCGATCATTTCCTTTTCGGGTGGGTCCAGAGTCCCGTTTACATAGAAAGGTAGCAACTTTTTTGCTTT
>CAYJNF010000541.1:0-2869 GCA_964370915.1 uncultured Chitinophagales bacterium | reverse complement strand
TTGACGTACACGAATTGCTATCCATGCCACCAGACGCAATTTGCCCAACCGCAGAATCCGAATCACGTGTTGGGCAACTTCAATCATGATTGCGCGCCGTGCCACACGAGTACGGCGTGGCGCCCTTCAACGTTCAATCACGCGAACACGAACTATCTGCTTGTCGGCGCGCATCAGGCGGTTTCGTGCAATCAGTGCCACGTGAATAATCAGTACCAGAACTTGCCGCACACATGCTGGGATTGTCATGCGAACGACTATACCTCAACGCAGGATCCTAATCACGTGCAACGCAACTTCAGCCATGATTGCACGCAATGTCACTCAACGAACGGTTGGGATGGCGCTTCCTTCGATCACAACACGACGAATTTTCCACTGACCGGACGCCACGCAACGGCGCAATGCGTACAATGCCACATCAACGGCAACTATCAGTTGACGTACACGAATTGCTATCCATGCCACCAGACGCAATTTGCCCAACCGCAGAGTCCGAATCACGTACTGGGCAACTTCAATCATGATTGCGCTCCATGCCACACAAGCACAGCGTGGCTCCCATCGACGTTCAATCACGCGAACACCAGCTACCCGCTTGTCGGTGCACATCAGGCGGTTTCGTGCAATCAGTGTCACGTGAATAATCAGTACCAGAATCTGCCGCACACCTGCTGGGATTGTCATGCCACGGATTTCAATGGCACAGCAAATCCGAATCATCAACAGGGACAATTCAGTCACGATTGCCTGACGTGTCACGTGCAAACGGCGTGGCATCCCGCAACGTTTAACCATGCGACGACGAGCTTCCCTCTCACCGGACGACATGTAGTAATACAGTGTCAGGACTGCCACACGAATGGCAATTACCAGCTCGTGTACACGAATTGCTATCCATGCCACCAGACGCAATTTGCGCAACCGCAGAATCCGAATCACGTCTTAGGCAACTTCAATCATGATTGCGCTCCGTGCCACACAAGCACAGCGTGGCTTCCCTCGACGTTCAATCATGCAAACACGAACTACCCGCTTGTCGGTGCGCATCAGGCGGTATCGTGCAATCAGTGTCACGTGAACAATCAGTATCAGAACCTGCCGCACACATGCTGGGATTGTCATGCCACGGAATTCAATGGCACGACAAATCCCAATCACCAACAGGGACAATTCAGTCACGACTGCCTGACGTGTCACGCGCAGACTGCGTGGCGTCCCGCCACGTTTAATCACACGACGACGAACTTTCCGCTGACCGGAAGGCACGCAAAGGCTCAGTGTCAGGATTGCCACGTGAACGGCAATTATCAATTGCAGTACACGGACTGCTATCCATGCCACGTGAGTGATTTCTCGCAGCCACAGAACCCGAACCACGTGCTCGGCAACTTCCGGCATGATTGTACACCGTGCCATACTACCACAGCGTGGATGCCCTCAACGTTTAACCACGGCAACACGCCGTTCCCACTCGTGGGTGCACATCAGGCGGTATCGTGCAATCAGTGCCACGTCAATAATCAATATCAGAGCCTCCCGCACACATGCTGGGATTGCCATGCTACAGACTTTAACGGCACAACAAATCCCAATCATCAACAGGGACAATTCAGTCACGACTGCCTGACGTGTCACACACAGGCGGCATGGTCGCCCGCGACGTTCAACCATTCCACCACGAACTTTCCCTTAACCGGTGCTCACGTCGCCGCCACGTGCATTTCGTGCCACGTGAATGGCAACTACAACATCACATATCAGAATTGCTATCAGTGCCATCAGGATGATTATTCGCGGCCGACGAATCCGAATCATGTGACACTCTTGTTCAGTTTTGATTGTACACGATGTCACACCACCACGGCGTGGACACCGTCGACGTACAATCACGACACGCAGTACTTCCGGATATATTCCGGTGCGCATCGCAACAGGTGGAATAACAACTGTACATCGTGCCATCCTGCGCCCGGTCAGTACCAGAATTTCACATGCACAACAAGCTGTCACCCGCAAGGCGAAACGAATAACGAGCACCAGGGGGTTTCAGGATACATCTACCTCAGCGCCGAATGCTATCGATGCCATAGGAATGACTGATGGGGAAGGAGTATCCGGCAACCTGATGGACGTGCGAGGTCGCTGATACGCTTGCGGCTTTCCAACACAATCCAATCAGCGGAAGAGGATCATTTTTTTCGTGCCGATCACACCGCCGTTCGCGAACAGGCGATAGAAATAAACTCCGCTTGAGTACTTCGTGGCGTCGAACACCACCGAGTACCTACCTGCTTTCTTCTTCTCGGATATAAGAGTCGTGACTTGTTGTCCGAGGATGTTGGAGAGTTCCAGCAGTACCTTGCTGTCGTCCGGCAGATCGAAACGGGTTGGGAAAATTCTGGTACAGTTCGAACGTCGTTGGCATTTCCTCGAGTGACAGTCCAGCCGTTGGGTTCATCGAACCCGCCGTGGCGCACTATCCCGCCGCCATTGATAGCCCAACGGCTGCGATCCAAAAGCCGCGATGCTGAAAGTGACCGCACTGCCGGGAGCGGCAACAGTGTTTTGCGGATGAATGGTGATGCCCGGAGCAAGCGCCGGAATGTGCGTTACCGCGCGGTTTTCGTAGATCAATGTTCGCAGGTGCATCCAGCCCTGGGAAATAATATCCATGTCACCATCATCGTCGATATCGACAGTCAGCGCTCCGTCGTGGTGTTCTTCTCCCGCATCTATTTGTCGTTTCAGCCACGTGCCCCCGACACCTTTTGACACGAAAGGTCTCTCTCCTGTCTCCTTATTGGGTCTGTCTTCACGCGGTATGCTGACTTCGCGATTGTCTTTGCCTGCCCGCACGGCCTACCTG
>CAYJNF010000540.1:0-2911 GCA_964370915.1 uncultured Chitinophagales bacterium | reverse complement strand
GGTCTGATCGTATCCTGTTGGCAGGAATATCGGGTCATACCCAAAACCACCCGACCCTCTCGCTTTCTCGATAATCGTTCCGGGGCAGACTCCCTCGACGAATTGTTCGCGCTGCTGTGTGACAAAAGCGAGAACTGAACGAAAGCGTGCGGCGCGATGTGGCAGAGGAACACCACTCAGCTCAGCCAGCAGTTTCCGGACGTTGTCCGCGTATGTTGCATTCAGTCCGGCAAATCGCGCAGAGAATACGCCGGGTGCCCCGTGAAGATAGTCAACCTCAAGCCCTGTATCATCGGCAAGTGAGGGCAACTGCGTCGCCCGAAACACTTCACGTGCCTTCTTCAGTGCATTGCCTTCGAGGGTATCGCTGTCTTCGGGTACTTCGCCAATGCGTGGAAAAATATCGAGTGTGAGGACGTCGATCCCGTAGCCGGCAAGCAATGCCTGCAATTCTTCGGCCTTGTGTTTGTTATGTGTCGCAAGAACAAGCTGGCTCATTGATCTCTATTGCACTCTCCCTCGCAGCAGCCGAAGTTGTTCCTTGGCGTTTGCCACCATGGCTGGTTCATCGATTGTGGTGTGCATCCGGTTTCTATACACCCATCGGCCATCGACCATGACCGATTGGACGTTTTCAGCGGAGCACGAATAGACAATGGCAGAATACAACTCCTCATCGGTCTGTGGCTCAGTAGTATTCCAGGTCCTGTTCAAATTCAGCAGGACAATGTCCGCCTTCTTTCCCGGCCCCAGACTTCCAACTTCCCCGCCAATACCCAACGCCACTGCACCGCCGAGTGTCGCCATCTCCAGCACGGATTGTGCATTCATCGAAGTCGGTCCGTGAACCGGTTTCTGGATCAACGCCGCGAGACGCATCTCCTCAAACATATTCAGATTGTTGTTGCAGGGCGCGCCATCCGCACCCAACGAGACCGTGATTCCTTTTGCACGCAACGCAGGTATCTGTGCAATACCCGATCCAAGTTTCAAATTCGAAGATGGACAGTGAAGAACTTTTGCGTCGCGTTCTGCCATCAAATCAACTTCCCGATCGTTGAGCCAGATGCAATGGGCAAGACATGTATTCTGATGAAGGATGTTGATCCGATCAAAGTACTCGATGTTGTCCATCCCGCAACGTGAACGCACGGCGTGCATCTCGTTTTTGTTCTCGGCGGCGTGCGTGTGAAATAGCATTCCCGGAAATGACCGCGTCATCTCATACGCCTCTTGCATAAGCGCGTCAGTGCACGAAAGTATGAACCGTGGAGCCACTGCGTACCGTATGCGCCCGTTCGCCAGGCCATGAGCATGGTCGGCATACCTGGCCGTCGATTGAATTGCGTCCTGCGTCGATTCTCTCAAACGCGGGTACAGATCGTTCACATCCATCATTGCCTTGCCAAGAAAGGCACGAATGCCGCTTTCCGAAACGGCACGAATGATCTCCTCCTCGTGGTTCATCGTCCCCATGTCCATGATCGTCGTTGTACCGGAGCGTAGCAATTCGGCAATCCCGATCATGGCCGAGGAATAGAGCGACCGTGCACTGTGCGCGGCTTCGTATGGCATAATGCGAAGTCTCAGCCAATCGAGCAGCTCAAGATCATCGGCAAGCCCGCGAAACAATGTCTGGCACAAGTGAATGTGCGTTTGAATGAACCCCGGAATTGCAACGAGTGTGCGGGCGTCGACGATTTCCCCGTCGAAGTGCAAACCACTGATCTCCTCCGCGTCCAGGACTGCTTCGATCGCGTTGTCTGTTACGGCGAGACCGCCACCCTCGATCACGCGCCGACGGGGATCCATCGTGACAACTTTGGAAAGCTTCAGGAGTGTTTTCATTGAGGTGTGCAGAACAGAGGGGGTCGCATGCTCAGACATTGCTAATGAGAAATTACCTTGCCAATCGCTTCATCAACGGAATCAACCTCCACCACATCAATGTCCCCGTTGGTCTTGATTCCTTTGAGATTGTTTTTGGGGATGATGGCGCGTTTGAAGCCCAGTTTCCGCGCCTCTGCGAGCCGCTTTTCGATTTGGCTGATTGTGCGGATCTCGCCCCCCAAACCAATCTCGCCAACGGCAACCGCTTGCGAATCGACAGGGACATCGCGCAAGCTCGACACGATTGACAGAGCCATGCCGAGATCGACTGCCGGTTCATCTGCCCTGATACCGCCCGCAACATTCACGAACACATCGTACTGACCGACATGAAGACCGACGCGTTTGTCGAGAACGGCGAGGAGCATTTGTAATCTCTTTGAATCAAATCCGGTGGCTGAACGCTGGGGAACGCCATAACTTGTCGGAGCAACCAACGCCTGCACTTCCAACAGCAAGGGGCGCGTTCCTTCGATGCTTGCGACCACTGTCGATCCGGACGCGCCGTACTTTCGTTCCGACAGAAACACTTGCGAAGGATTTGTCACTTCGCGTAACCCGGAATCGTGCATCTCAAAAATGCCAATCTCGTTAGTTGAGCCGAAGCGATTCTTGATGGCCCGGAGTATTCGATATGAGTAATGCTGCTCTCCCTCAAACTGCAACACTGTGTCAACCATGTGTTCAATTACTTTGGGACCGGCGATCACGCCTTCTTTTGTCACATGCCCGACGAGAAACACCGGCACCTCACGCGACTTTGCGAAGCGCATGAATCTCGCTGTTGCTTCGCGAACCTGGCTGACGGTCCCGGGTGCGCTCTCCAAATCGGGATGAAACATGGTCTGGATCGAATCCTCGATGACGATGTCGGGACTGTTTTTCTCCAGCAGAAGATCGATGACCTCCAGATTTGTCTCGGCCAGCAAAAGAAAATTCTTTGATGGTCTGACAGACAGCCGATCGGCGCGCAACTTCACCTGATTCGGAGATTCCTCGCCCGTGATGTAAAGAACAATTC
>CAYJNF010000539.1:1711-2915 GCA_964370915.1 uncultured Chitinophagales bacterium | reverse complement strand
GTATTGAAGACGGGATAACCAAGATTGCCGGGACGGAAATAGAATTTCTCCCAGAACCCTGGATCAACCTGGGGAATGTGCGTCTTGCGGTATTTGCCAAGGAAGGAACCGTCCGCATCGATGACGGCCGCCGTGTTGTAATACACTCCGGTCATCTCTTCTTCATAGATCGGAACAATCATCACCATTTTGAACTTCTTGGCAAACTCCTGCATTAACTTCACGGTCGGGCCGTCGGGAATGCGTTCGGTGGAACTGTACCACTTTGTCTTCTGCTCAGCACAAAAGTAGGGACCGTAGAAGATCTCCTGCAAGCAGAGTATTTGCACTCCTTGTTTCCCCGCTTCTTCGATGAAGGGGACGTGCTTGTCGATCATTGCTTTCTTGATAACGTCGAGCGGCTGGTCGTTGGTGGTGGCGATGGAACATTGAATGAGACCACATTTTACAATGCGTGACATTATTGCTCCTGCGTATGAATGAAAGAGAATGGTGGAGAGTGTTCGATTGTGTGCTGAAAAATGGTACCGACTATTTGGGATTATGTCAACACGAAACTATCGCACAACCGCAAGCTTCCGGACAAGGGCTGCGCCTCCGGCTTCCAATCGATAAAAGTAGACGCCACTCGGTATGTGTATTACATCTGCCGTTACGTGATAGTACCCAGCGTGTTGGGTTTCGTCGACGAGTGTAAGAAGAGGTCTGCCGAGAACATCAAACACAGTCAACTTCACGTGAGCAGAACCGGGTATGCCGTACGAGATCGTTGTCGAAGGGTTAAATGGATTGGGACTATTCGGGAGTAGAACAATGTTATCAGGAATGGTATAGTCGACGAGCCGCGCACTTGTCGGCTGCGTATAGTAGACGACCTTCCTCGCAAATATGCTTGTCGTCTCCGCGCCGGCAATGACGCGGGCGCTGATGGTATCTGTGCCGGGATTGGTCGGAGCAATAAGTCTCGCCACATAATTCGAGTCGGGTTGCCCAATCGCACCCGCTCCTGTGTTGAACAGAAGAACACGTCGCGAACCGGACAGAAGCGAGTCGGCGTTGTTCCGTGGAAACACCCTCACCGTGGCGAACGAGAGACCATCGGCGCGGAGAGTTTCCGGAGCGACAGCAAGTTGTGAGCGGAATGGATCCACGTTCAAGCGAAGCGAATCCTTCCACTGATTGAACTGTGTGCGCAGCAGTCCGA